>CAXUIA010000320.1:0-3170 GCA_964250835.1 uncultured Acetobacteraceae bacterium
GGTCGGACACGGGGCGGCAGTTGCGGCTGCGCGGCCGGGGGGTGGCGGCCCATGGCGGGCAGCAGGCGGGCGACCTGTATGTGACGCTGCGGGTGACGCTGGGCGCGCCGGACGCGGCACTCGAGGGCTTTCTTCGAGAGTGGACGCATGAGGAGCCGGATCCGCGCCGTTCGATGATGGAGGCGTCATGATCACGATTGAGACGCTTTGCGTGGAGGTGCGCGGTGTGGCGCGGGACGATGTGGAGCGCTGGGTGGGCGAGGCTTGGGTGCGGCCGGACGGCGCGCCCGGTGCGTATCTGTTCAGGGACATCGATGTCGCGCGGGTGCGGCTGATCGTGGAGCTGCGAGAAACGCTGCGGCTCGATGAGGAGGCGCTGCCCGTGGTACTGTCGTTGATGGACCAGCTCTACGAGGAGCGGCGGCGGCTGCGACGGATGCGGGATGCGCTGGTGGCGGTGCCGGAGGATGTGCGCCGGGTGCTGGCGGAGATGTTGGGTCATTAAGTCCAAGGCAGGTCGCCATCTGGCGGCTCTACAAACTGTTCAGCGGAGCTTTCACGGATGAAACCACGGTATTTGTTGAGGCGCACGAGTTGGCTCTCATCACGTCATTCTGAGGCTTATCCATAGACGATCATCCCCCGGCCGGATGCCGGATGACCTCACTTCGGGCATCAGGTAGGCTGCGCGGCGGGATAGGACGTTGGCCGCACAATATCGTTACGTGAACAAATTCGTCTGTTTCAAGCTTTCTCCTTGCTTGCGCGTTTCCAACATGTGTTTACAAGGTCGCGTCTTGAAAAAGCGCGTCGATCCCCGTCGAGAGCAGCCTCGCTGGGAAATCCTGTCGCAGAACGCCAGGCCTTTGACGGCGGGTTATCGGCGGCTTCTGCGGCTTCCTGATCGGTGCTTACTGCAACGGGCAGATCCTCTATGTCGTCACGGCAGGGATGATCGGTTGGATTGCCGTGCTGAGTTCGTGTCGAGTATATTGCCCGCCTGTCTCAACGCTTGACCGAGCCAGACAACCGGCACAATCCGACAACCCCGCCGGCACCAACGCGCTGGGCTAAAGGGCCTTGATTGGGATGGTGGTGGGGGGAAGACGCTGACGGGTCCCAGTCCCTCACATCACGCGACGGCGTGGTCTTTTGCTTGCCGGCTCTTTTCCCGAAGCTGGGTCACAAAGGGCGAGTTTTCCAAGCCCATCGCTTCTGCAATGGCTTCAGCCCGTTGAGCCTGATTGATGTTGAAGCCGACACCGTTCTGCAGGCCCACGGCAATCAGGTTTTCCAGGGCTTCGCCATACTCGCCATTGTCCAGGTACTCACGGACATAGGTGAGGTCGTCCCCCATCGGCCAAGTGGGCAAGAGATCGTCGAGCAGGCCATTCAGCTCCCGGCGCATGCGATTGAGGTGGACTGGATCGATCATGATGCGTTCTCCTCCTCAGGGATTGCGCGGCATATTAGTCGGAAACGCGGTCCGGACGCTTCTGCCATCTGGATTGACAATGACGGTGACGTCGACTCCGTCGCTGGTTCCTTCCACTCTGGTCCGTCCGTTCTTTTGAACGGTTCGCTTGGAGGTGGGATCGTCGGCAACGTCTTCGATCGTATTGACGATCTTATCGTCCGACCAACCGGCTGGGAACTCAGACTTCCCAGAATGCCCGGTACCGGGCCGATGGCCGCCGCCGGTGGCGTCGCCATCAAGGATGTGCTGACGGCTGCCCTCATCAATCTTAACGGCTGGAGACGCTTTATCACCTTGCGCCGCTTGGACCTCCGACGGCCCATCCGACTTTGCCGAGCTGGACGCTGAGATGCTGGACGCCGATGCGCCGCTATCGCTTGTCGTTGCAGCGACGTGTTGAGGAGGCCCCTCGTTGCCGCAATGGGTAACGCCGTAGGCGGCGCCGGCTGCGGTTCCGAGAAACGCGCCATCTCCAGCTCCCTCGACAACGCCACCGGCTGTACCGACGCCGGGCAAGACCAAAGTGCCAGCAGCACCGCCAACGACGAGCCCTCCGGCGCCCCCGGTCGCCATTCCTTCAAGACCACCGATGATGGTGTGGCCCGCGATGCAAGCTCCCCTAGCAATGGCCGAACCGACCGAAGCGTGTATTGGAGTGGATGGTGGTGTCGGGCCTGATCCGTTGTGCGGCAGGTCAGGCGGGGATTGGGTATTGTCGTTGTGGTCGGTGCGAGGCTGTCCGTTCGCTTGCTGTAGGTGTGCGTTCGAGCTGGTCTCGGGTTGCTGGTCGGCGAGGTCCTGAACAGCGGACTGGCTTTGCGCCTGTTCGCGCCTGGCCTGTTCAAGCATCGACGCGAAATCGTCCCCGCCATCCAAGATTGTAGGGACGTATGAGGGCTGGAGCTGAATCGAAGGGCTGCTTAACAAGTTAGGCTGGACTCCTCCAAGACTGCGGCGCGCGTCGGCAGGTTTGGAGACCGCCGACCACGGTGGCGAAATCATCCTCCACGACGTCCATCAGTCCGAGTTTCTGGACCTCAACACATCCGTGCTGGCGCGACATTGCAGAATGCGATGCTACGTGCATGATAATGTGCATGGCATGCATACGAGCTCCACATGGGCTCTGATCGTCTCGCTTCGAAGCGGCCCATCAATGTGAGCCTGAACGACGACCTGGTGCGCCAAGCACGGCAGTACACGCGCAATCTTAGCGGCACCATCGAGGATCTGTTGGGTGATTTTGTTGAGCGTGAACGCGCTCGGCGTCGCGACGAGGACCAAGCCCTCGACCGCATGATGGACGAGTTCAACGCGTTCCACCGCGAGCATGGCCTGCTTAGTGACGAGTTCTCGTCTCTCTGACCCGTGCCTCAATTCGACGTCTTCACAAATCCCGGCCGTCAGGTCGCAGCGATACCCTACGTCGTCGTGCTCCAAAACGGGCGGTTCGACCGAGCAGGCACCCGCTTCGTGGCGCCTCTCGTGCGAGCCGAAGCAGCGAGGATTACGGAGCACTATCTCGCGCCCCGGTTCATCGTGCAGAACACCGAGGTGGTGCTGGATCTTTTCAACCTAGCCACCTTGCCGGCGGAGCGGCTCGGCCGTCCGGTCGCGCGTCTGGATGACGAGGGGTCCCGCACCAAACTGATCCGCGCCATGGGCGAATTCATCAGCCAGGCCTGATCCTCAG
>CAXUIA010000321.1:0-1207 GCA_964250835.1 uncultured Acetobacteraceae bacterium
CCGCCGGGCCCCTAGGCCCCGGACCCCGCTTCGAAAACCTTCCTTCCACCCTTGAAGGTGGCGAGCACGCGGCCTTCAAGGGCGCGGCCGTCAAACGGGGTGTTCTGGGCGCGGCCGGGAAGCTTGCCGGCCTGGACCTGCCAGATCCGATCGGGGTGGAACAGGCAGAGGTCCGCAGGCGCACTCAACCGAAGACGGCCAGCCTCCGCGCCCAGCAGTTGGGCGGGAGCCGTCGTCAGCAGCGCGATCGCACGCATCAGCGGCAAGCCGTGGCCGTGCACCTGCGTCAGGACCAGGGACAACAGCGTGGCGAGACCGGTGCCGCCGGGAGACGCCTGCGCGAACGGCAGGCGCTTGTCGTCGGCGTCGCGCGGCATGTGGTCGGACGCCACCGCATCGATGGTGCCGTCATGCAAGGCAGCGGCGACCGCCTCGCGGTCGCGCTCGGGACGCAGCGGCGGCGAGAGCTTCGCATAGCTGCGAAAGTAGCCGATCGCTGTCTCGTTGAGGTCGAAATAGGGTGGAGCGGTGTCGCAGGTCACCCTGGCGCCCGCTTCTTTGGCGCGGCGGATAAGCCGGATCCCCTCCTCGGTCGAAACATGCGCGAAATGGACGTGCCCGCCGGTCAGCTCGGCCAGCCGGATGTCGCGGGCGATCAGGATCGCTTCGGCGGCGGCGGGAATACCGGGAAGGCCCAAGCGAGTGGCGAGCTCGCCCTCCGTCGCCGCGCCGCCATCGGCGAGCGAGGGTTCCTCGGGGTGCTGGATGATCATGGCGCCGAAGCCGCGCGCGTAGGAAAGCGTCATCCGCATCAGGCGAGCATCCGCGATCGCGCGGGCGCCGTCGGTGAAGGCAACCGCGCCCGCCTCGCGCAGCAGGCCGAACTCGGCCAGTTCGCGCCCCTGGCAGCCGCGGGTGGCGGCGGCGTAGGGCAGCACGGTCAGGCGGCCGGTCTCGTCACCGCGGGCGCGGAGCAGCCGGACAAGGGCGGGATCGTCGATCGCGGGCTGGCTGTCTGGAAGGGAGGCGACGGTGGTGATGCCGCCGGCACTCGCCGCCTCGGCGGCAGAGGCGACGGTCTCGCGGTACTCGAAACCGGGCTCCCCGAGCGAAACCCGCATGTCGACGAGGCCGGGGCAGAGGATCGCGCCCTCGTGGACAATGAGCTCGGCGCCCTCGGGGGGATAGGGGAAATGGCCCATGGCGA
>CAXUIA010000321.1:1217-1782 GCA_964250835.1 uncultured Acetobacteraceae bacterium
GTTGTCGTCCAGCCCGGTCGCGGGGTCGAGCAGGCGGGCGCGGATGACGATGTCAGGCATTGCGCCGGCGCTCGCGCTGGGCGTGCGCCAGGCGGTCGAGCACGGCCATGCGGACGGCCACCCCCATTTCGACCTGCTCGCGGATGACGCTCTGGACGGGGTCGTCGGCGACAACGCTGTCGATCTCGACGCCGCGGTTCATGGGGCCCGGATGCATGACCAGCGCGCCGGGCTTGGCGAAGGCCAGCTTGCGGGCGTCGAGGCCGAAAAAGCGGAAATACTCGCGCGCGCTCGGGACGAGGCCGTGGGTCATGCGCTCGTTCTGCAGGCGCAGCATCATGACGATGTCCGCCCCCTCGAGCCCCGCGCGCATGTCATGAAAGACGGTCACGCCGAGGCGCTCGATTTCGGCCGGAATAAGCGTGGGTGGGCCGATGACACGGACGTCGTTTCCCATGTTGGTGAGCAGAAAGATGTTGGAGCGGGCGACGCGGCTGTGGGCGACGTCGCCGCAGATGGCGACCCGCAGACCGCGCAGACGGCCGAGCCGGCGGCGGATGGTGAG
>CAXUIA010000321.1:1792-2716 GCA_964250835.1 uncultured Acetobacteraceae bacterium
GCTCGTGGGTGCCGTCGCCGGCATTGATGACGGACGCGCTGACTTTGCGGGCGAGAAGCGCCGGGGCGCCTGACTGGCCGTGGCGGACGACGAGCAGGTCGCAGTGCATGGCGTTGAGCGTGGTGGCGGTGTCGAGCAGGGTCTCGCCCTTGTTCACCGACGACTGCGAGACGGACATGTTGATGACGTCGGCGCCGAGCCGCTTGCCGGCGAGTTCGAAGGACGTTCGGGTGCGTGTGCTGTCCTCGAAGAAGAGGTTGATCAACGTGCGGCCGCGCAGCGCGTCGCGTTGGGTTTGCACGGAGCGGTTGAGGAGAACGTGGCTTTCGGCCTCGTCGAGGAGTTCCTCGATGATCTGCGGCGGCATATCCTCGAGCGCCAGAAGATGCCGGTCGAACGCATGCATCATGCCGGTCTGCGGCGGCTCGCCCCAGCGGGGTCCAGGAGCGTCATGCCGAAGGCGTGCTTGCGCACGACGCCCCTGGTCTCACGCCGACTGCCGCTAAGCGGGCGGCGGTTTCGGCGGGGCCCAAGGCGAGCAGAACAACGTCGATCGGTGGGCTGGCGGTGCTGCCGGTGAGCGCCGCGCGCAGCGGCTGAGCGAAGTCGCGCAGTTTGAGGCCGCGGTCCTCGGCAAACGAGCGGAGGAGCGCGTTGAGGCCCGGCTGGTCGAAGGTGACGGGAAGGAGGGCCGCCTCGAACGCGGTGAGCAGGCGGCGCGCGTCGTCGGTCAGCAGGGCGGACGCTTTTGCGTCGAGCGGGAGCGGCACCGGGCGAGCGGTGAAGGCGGCGCCGTCGGCGAGTTCGTTGAGGTCGTGGGCGCGCTCCTTGAGAGCCGGCATGAGGGTCGCGATGCGGGCGCGCGCGACGTCGTCGAGGACGAGGCCGTCGCGGCCGGACAGCCGCGCAATCACGGCATCCACC
>CAXUIA010000321.1:2726-3152 GCA_964250835.1 uncultured Acetobacteraceae bacterium
GCATCCACGAGAGGCGCGTCGTCGGCGCGGCGGAGCCAGACGCGGTTGAGGTGGGCGAGCTTGGCTGGTTCGAGACGGCTCGGCGAGCGGCCGACGCCGGTGATGTCGAACAGCCGGATCTGCTCCTCGCGCGACAGGATCTCCTCGTCGCCGTGCCCCCAGCCGAGGCGGACGAGGTAGTTGCAGAGTGCCTCGGGAAGGACACCCATGTCGCGGAACTCGGTGACGCTCTGGGCGCCGTGGCGCTTGGAAAGCTTGGCGCCGTCGGGGCCGTGGATCAGGGGGACGTGGCCGAAGCGGGGCCACTCCCAGCCCATGGCGTCGAAGAGCTGGACCTGGCGGACGGTGTTGGTGCGGTGGTCGTCGCCGCGGATGATGTGGGTGATGCGCCTGTCCTGGTCGTCGCCCCCCACGGCGGGCAGGTCG
>CAXUIA010000322.1:0-3152 GCA_964250835.1 uncultured Acetobacteraceae bacterium
CCTCATGGAGGACGCCGTCAATCACGGCGCCAAGCTCGAAGGCGGCGCTCGCATTGGCAACGCCGGCAACTTCCTTGCACCCGCCATCCTCACCGGCGTCACGCCCGCGATGCGCATCGCCAATGAGGAACCATTCGGTCCCATATCCCTGATGATGCCGTTCCTTGACATCGACGACGCCATCGCCGAGGCCAACCGGCTTCCCTACGCGCTCGCCGCCTACGCCTTTGTCCGCTCCAACGCACACACGGCCAGGATCCGGGACCAGGTTGAAGCCGGCATGATCTCCTTCAACGGCGCCGATCTCGCTCTGCCCGAAACACCGTTCGGCGGCATCAAGGACAGCGGCTACGGCTCCGAGGGCGGCCCGGACGCGATGAACAGCTACCTCAACGTGAAGTTCGTGTCAGAACGACCGCTCTGACCGCACCACGCCGAGCGCGGTCGCGCGACCTGATCCTCCTGCTGGTGCCGCTGATCCCGGCCGCACCCGCTCTGTTCGGCATCGGTCCCGCGACGCCACTCGCGACCATCGCGAACGCGATCGCCAACATCACCGCGTCCCACCCTTTCCTGCACGGCGTCCTGGTTCTGCCGCTCGACACCGCGCGCGACGCCGGTGACGCCCTCCTCGCCGGCCGCACCCTGCTTCTCGGCATCGCCGGTCTGGCCTGCGCGTCTCCCCTCCGCCCGCGCGGCCTCGCCCGATCCGCCACGGGCGGCGCCGCCCTTTACGAGCTGACCGCGGCCGCAACCGGTGCGGGCGCCCGCACGGCGATCGTTCCGCTCATTCTCGCCCCATATTTTCTCACCGCCCTGGAGCGCACGCACCAAGGCGCCGGACCGTCGACCATTCGTCTCGCGGTCGCAGTCAGCCTCGTGGCCTCCATCGACACGCCGCAAGCCGCTGCAGCGATCCTCATGTTCGGCCTCGCCTGGTCCGCCATCCGGCTCGCGGCACCGGCCGCCAAACGCCGCCTTGCGACCCTCGGACGCCTCGCTCTCGGCACCATCCTGGGCGTGATCCTCTCGTCGCCGTTCCTGGCGTCCCACATCCTGCCGTCCGGCATCGACGTAGCCTTGCCCATCCCGGCTTGGCCGTTCGTCACCGCCAGGTCCCAAGAGCCTGCAGCGACTGTGATCCAGATCCTTCCAACGATAGGCCTCGCGTGCTTTGCAGCGCTTCAGCCACGCTCACGCGGCCGCGCGCTCCTCATCCTGCTGGCCGTCATCAGCCTCGCCATCGCGTCGTTCCCTCTCGTCATCGGGATCAACACGTTGTCGGGCGCCGGCGGCCGCCCGCTCTTCCTGCTCTGCCTGACCATCCTCGCTGCCATAGCCAGCGCCGCCCCGCCTGCCGTCCCGCCACGAGGCGCATCAATAATGGCCGCCCTCCTGCTTTGCGCCGCGGCCATCGCCGCCGTCACAATCCAGCTTCCGCCCGCGCTGGTGGTCGCCAACGCGCTCGCGCTGGCGGCCTGCCTCTTTCTCGCCCAAACCGGCCGCGCCTGGAGCGCCGCACCCGCCCTACTGTCCGCCGCCTGGACAGCCGTCATTTCTGCCTCTTGACGGATTAGATTTCGATCAGTTTGGAACCGGCAAGAATCCAAGGAAACTTCGCCGGATGAAAGGTTTTCTGTCCCGCAGCGCTGACGCAAGAACGCGCCAAGGAAAGGAAACACACATGCCGCAATTCGACGCAACCATTAAGCATATCAAGGAAGGCCTGAAGGGCTTCACCGTCGCCGCCGCCGTCAAGAACATCGAGGGCTGGGAAGCGACGCTCGAGAAGGTTGAAGCTCCGGGCGTAAAAGGGATCGTCCGCGATCTCGAGAGCCTCAAGAAGCACCTCCATGCCAAGGAACTCGACGGCGATGCGATCCGCAAGCTCGTCGCCAAGCTCGGCAAGGAAACCGTTTCGGTCGCTGGCAAGGCCGAAGGCAAGAACGCCGAGAAGGCCAAGGCTCTCGGCGAAGCACTGACCGAGGCGTCAGAGAGCGCCGAGGCCGAGGAAGAAAAGGCGGATTAGTATTCAAGGCTCCACCCCGGCTCTGCTCTCCGGCAGATCCGGGGTGGGTCTGAAGCGTCCTGTCCCATCAGAAATCTGAGGCAGAGTCCCAACCTGCCGCGATACTACTTGCCCGTCTTGCCGCCCTTCTTCTCGTCGCCCTGCGGCTTGAGGAACGTCGACGCGACCGGAACGACCTTCTTGTCTGCCTTTGGCTTTTTGGCCTCGCGGTTTCCGCGTTGTTTGTCGCCTTTGCCCATTCTCATCTCTCCTGCAGTTCGACGCCGCCAGGCGGCGCCACGCCCGGAGACGCTACGCGCCAACCAGGTTGAGCGCGAGCATTACTCGCGTACGGCCGTGCCGTCTCGCTCCGCTCTTCTGTCCCTTGGGGATCCGGTAGCAGCGAAACCAAAACTGCACCTCGGAGTCCGGCGTTTCCGGGATATCCCCTGAACTCCTACAAGCGTCCTCGGACCTTTGCGCCACCTCGAGCACGAGCTTGCTTGCGCGGCCAGCCTTGCAAGGCAACCTCGACAATGGCCAGCAAGGAGGCGCGCGGTGATCCGTCGCGTGCCAGCGTCGACATTCCTTGCGTCAAAGCCATGACAAGGCCGACCAGTGCCGCAGCATCCGTCCCGGGCGGCAGCATGCCGGAAGCGGTGTCACGCTCGACACGCGCGCGGAGCAGCGCGGCGATCGATCTGCGGATGTTGGCGATCGCATTTTGCACATCAGCCGACGCGGCCGAGCAGCTGGCGGTCGCGCTGGCAAGCAGGCAACCCTTGGGCGTTGCATCGCCCGTATAGGCGATGGCTGCGGCGGTCAGCATCTCGCGCGCGGCTTGGCACGCACTCGGCGCGCCATCGATCGCCTGCGCCATCGCCGCGGGATCGCCGGCGTAACGGTGCGCCGCTTCCAAAAACAGCCGTTTCTTGTCCCCGAACGCAGTGTAGAGGCTGGGCGCCGTCACCCCCATCGCGGTTGTCAAGTCAACGATCGACGTCGTCTCGTAACCATGGCGCCAGAACGTCAGCATCGCCCGTTCGAGCACCGTTTCACGATCGAACAACAGTGGACGTCCCGTTTTACGGGGTGGGACGGATCTCGGTTCTTTGCGTGCTTTCATCGTGATCATTTCAAGATT
>CAXUIA010000323.1:0-3138 GCA_964250835.1 uncultured Acetobacteraceae bacterium
AGAGCCCCAGTTGGCCCTACGCCCAGCCCCACGCGAGAAGCCGCCACTGCGACCCGCAGTGATGGCCGGTTATTGCCGTTCGCCGTTCACGTTTGCGCACAAGGGCGCGCTCGCCCGCACGCGGCCGGACGACCTGGCCGCCGCGGTGGTCTCGGCGCTGCTCGAACGAACCGGAATTGATCCAACCGCAATCGAGGACCTGATCCTCGGCTGCGCGATGCCGGAGGGTGAGCAAGGATTCAACATCGCCCGGCTGGTGGTGCTGCTGGCAGGCCTGCCGCTCAGCATCGGCGGGATGACGGTCAATCGCTGGTGCGGCTCATCGATGAGCGCGATCCACATCGCGGCGGGCGCGATCGCGACCGGGTCGGGTGACGCGTTCATCGCCGGCGGCGTCGAGTGCATGAGCCGCGTGCCGATGGCGGGCTTCAACTTCCTGCCCAACACGCGGCTGAATGAGACGATGCCGGGCGCTTACATGAGCATGGGCGACACCGCCGAAAACGTCGCGGCGCAGTGGGGACTGAGCCGCGCGGAGCAGGAAGCGTTCGCGGTGCACAGCCAGGCCAAGGCGGCGGCGGCCCAGCGGGACGGGCATTTGGCTCAAGAAATCGTGCCGATCACGACGAAAGCCGGCGTGGTGAGCGAGGACGGGTGTCTGCGTCCGCAGACGTCGGCCAAGGGCCTGGCCGGGCTGAAGCCGGCCTTCCGGACCGACGGCACGGTCACCGCCGGGACGGCGTCGCCGCTGACCGACGGCGCATCGGCGGTGCTGGTCTGTTCGGAGGAGTTTGCGGACACGCACCGTCTCGCCAAGCTCGCGCGCATCCGTTCGCAGGCGGTCTCGGGTTGCAAGCCGGAGATCATGGGGATCGGACCGATCGGGGCCTCGAGGAAGGCGTTGCAACGGGCGGGGATCGAGGCGTCCGCGGTCGACGTGGTGGAGCTGAACGAGGCGTTCGCCAGCCAATCAATCGCGACGGTGCGCGACCTCGGTTTGCGCGACGAGGCGCTGAACATCGATGGCGGTGCGATCGCGATCGGGCATCCGTTGGGGGCGACGGGCGCGCGGCTGGTCGGCAAGGCGGCGAGCCTGCTGGCACGCACCGGCGGGCGCTACGCGTTGGCGACGCAGTGCATCGGCGGCGGCCAGGGGATCGCGACCGTGCTGGAGCGCGTGTGATGGCGGGCGACCGGACCGTCCACAAAGTCGCCGTGATCGGGGCCGGCACGATGGGTGCCGGGATTGCGGCACAGGTCGCCAACGCCGGCGTCCCGGTGCTGCTGCTCGACGTCGTGCCGCAGGAGGGCGGGCGGAGTTCGGTTGCCGAGGGCGCAGTCGCGCGCATGCTCAAGACCGATCCCGCGCCGTTCATGTCGCGATCGGCGGCCCGGCTGGTAGAGACCGGCAACATCGAGGACAACCTGGGGCGGATCGCCGAGTGCGACTGGGTGATCGAGGCAATCACCGAGCGGCTCGATGCCAAGCAGTCGCTCTACCGGCAGATCGACGCCGTGCGCCGGCCGGGCACGCCGGTGTCGTCGAACACGTCGACGATCCCGCTGCACGCGCTGACCGGCGGGATGGCCGAGGCGTTCGCGCGAGACTTCCTGATCACCCACTTCTTCAATCCACCGCGCTACATGCGGCTGCTCGAGATCGTCGCGGGTCCGGCGAGCGACCCGGCGCTGGTCGAGCGGATTTCGTTGTTCGCCGACATGCACCTCGGCAAATCGGTCGTGCGGTGCAAGGACACGCCCGGCTTCATCGCCAACCGGCTCGGTGCCTATTGGATGCAGCGCGCGGTTGCGGAAGCGATGCGTCACGAGTTGACGGTTGAAGAGGCGGACGCAATCAACGGGGCGCCGCTCGGGATCCCGAAGACCGGCGTCTTCGGACTGCTCGACCTGGTCGGACTTGACCTGACCCCGCACATCAACGCGAGCCTGCGGCAAAGCCTGCCGGCGTCCGACGCATTCCATGAGGTGGCGGACGACAACCCTCTCTTGATGCAGCTGATCGCAAGCGGGCGGACCGGGCGAAAGAGCGGCGCCGGCCTGATGCGCGTCAGCAAACGGCCGGACGGAAAGCGGACGCGCGAGGTGGTCGACCTGCGCACCGGCGAGTATCGCCCCGAACGTGCGGCCGACCTGCCCGAGCTGGCCGCGACAAGGGGTGATCTGCGTGCGCTGCTTTCGAGTGAGGGCCGTGCCGGACGTTATGCCTGGTCGGTGTACGGGCCGGTGCTGGCCTATGCCGCGAGCCTGGTGCCGCAGACAGCCGACACGATCACGTCGATCGATGAGGCGATGCGGCTCGGCTATAACTGGCGCTGGGGCCCGTTCGAGCTGATCGACAAGCTGGGCACGGCGTGGTTCGCCGCGCGGCTGCGGGCACGCGGGATCGCGGTTCCTGCCCTTCTGGAAGCGGCCGCTTCCGAAGGCACGCCGTTCTATACCGTCGAGGGTGGGCGGCCGGTCGCGTTCGGGACTGATGGCCACTACCACCTCATCGAGCGGCCGGCGGGCGTGCTGGCGCTGGCCGATGTCAGACGCGCCGGCAAACCGCTGCTGCGCAACGGCTCGGCGTCGCTGTGGGACTTGGGCGACGGGGTCGCATGCTTCGAGATCACCGCCAAGGCGGCGGCCATCGACGAAGGCGTGATGACGCTGCTCGACCGGTCGATCACGCTGGTGGGCGAGCGGTTCCGTGCGCTCGTGCTTTACGGAGAAGGGAAGAACTTCTCGGTCGGCGCCAATCTCGGCCACGCGATCGTGGCGATGAACATCGCGGCCTGGGGCGAACTGGATAAGACGATCGCGGCCGGCCAGACGGCCTTGCTGCGGATGAAGCGGGCGCCGTTTCCGGTCGTCGCCGCGCCGTTCGGGATGGCGCTCGGCGGCGGCTGCGAACTGCTGCTGCATTCGGACGCAATCCAGGCCCACGCCGAAACCTACACCGGGCTGGTCGAGGGCGGGGTGGGGCTGATCCCGGGCTGGGGCGGCTGCCGGGAGACGCTGCTGCGCTGGCAGGCCGTGAAGGGCCAGCCGGGAGGCCCGATGGCCGCGACGATGAAGGCCTTCGAGCTGATCGGGACGGCGAAGGTGTCGGGGTCGGCGGCGGAGGCGCGAGAAATG
>CAXUIA010000324.1:0-3127 GCA_964250835.1 uncultured Acetobacteraceae bacterium
ATCGTGTTGCGCGGCAGGCTGAGGAGGTCCTCGACGCGGCCGAAGAGGGCGACGGCGTGGGCGACCTCGTCGGGGCCGTGCATCTTTGGCTTGACGATGTAGATCGACTTGGCGCGGCTGTTGTGGATGGGGTTGGTGCCGCGCAGATCGTGGAGCGCGCAGAGCGCGGTGACGACGGCGTCGGTGATGGTTTCGGGTGTTTCGGCGCCGTCGGCGAGGCGGATCATGTCGGTCAGCATGTGCATGCCGACGTTGCGGACGAGGAGGAGGGCGCGGCCGGAAAGGGTGAGCTGAGCGCCGTCGGGGCGGGTGAAGACGCGGTCGGGCGCGAGTGCGCGGTCGGTCTGGCGGCCGGCCTTGTCGAAGCTGGCGGTGAGCGTGCCGCGCATCAGGCCGAGCCAGTTGCGATAGACGAGGATCTTGTCTTCGGCGTCGACGGCGGCGACGCTGTCCTCGCAATCCATGATGGTGCTCAGCGCGCTTTCGAGGACGAGGTCGGCGACGCCGGCGCGATCGGTGCGGCCGATCCGATGGTCGCGGTCGATGACGACCTCGACATGCAGGCCGTGGCGGGCGAGCAGGAGGGAGGTTGGGGGGTCTGGCGCGCCGGTGAGGCCGGCGAGCTGCGCGGGGTCGGCGAGGGCGGTGGTGGTGCCGTCGGTGAGGGTGACGGCGAGCTGGGCTGACTGGATGGCGTAGCGGGCGGCGTCGGCGTGGCTGCCGGCGGCGAGCGGGGCGGCGCGGTCGAGAAGGGCGCGGCCGTGGGCGATGACGGCGTTGCCGCGGACCTCGTTGTAGCTGCCGTCGGGGTGCCGGGGGCCGTTGCTGTCGGCGATGGCGTCGGTGCCGTAGAGCGCGTCGTAGAGGCTGCCCCAGCGGGCATTGGCGGCGTTCAGCGCGTAGCGGGCGTTGCTGACGGGGACGACGAGCTGCGGGCCGGCGACGCGGGCGATCTCGGCGTCGACGTTGGCGGTGCTGACGGCGAACGGGGCGGGCTCCGGAACGAGGTAGCCGATGCCGCGGAGAAAGGCTTCGGGAGCGGTGTGCGAGTGAGGGCGGTGTTCGATGTGCCAGCGGTCGATGTGGCGCTGGAGCTCGTCGCGACGGGCGAGCAGTTCGGCGTTGCGCGGGGCGAGGTCGGCGATGAGCTGGGCGAAGCCGGGCCAGAACTCCTCGGGCTTGAGGCCGGTGCCGGGGAGGGCTTCGCGCTCGATAAAGGCGTGGAGGTCGGGGGCGACCGTGATCCCGCCCACGATGATGTCAGCCATGACCGCTCCCCTGGGGCTCTGCCCCATACCAAGCTGGGGCGAGCCGCCCCAGACTCGCGATGGTTTTAGGTTTGGGGGATCAAACGCCCCGCGTTTGTTACTGCTTGGGGGTGGTTTTCTGCAACTGAGCGGCGAGCCAGGACTGGGTGCTCATGTGGGCGGCCTGGGCGGCCTGGTTGATCTGGTCGGCGAGGTCGGGAGTCACCGCGGCGCTGACGAGGACCTCCTCAGCCGATTGCGGGTAGATCTGAGCGACCTGCTGGCCGGCCTGGACGGCGAAGTCGGCGAGGCGGCGGCGCTTTTCGGCGTCGCTGATCCGCGGGGCGTTGGCGACAACGGGACAGTACGCGGCGGTGATGACGCGCAGGATGTCGGCGGGCGTCGCGTCGGGGTTGTCGCGCTTGGCGCGGTTGGTGAGCGCGAGAATGGCGTTCTGGGCGTTGCCGCTGGCGACCCACGACGCGATGGTGACTTCGTCCTCGGACGCGATCGAGTCGGGCACCGTGCCCTCGCCGATCTTGCCGCAGCCGAGACGGCGGGCTTCGGGCGAACCGCCCAGGCCGGTGGGGGCGCCGGCGCGGATGGCGCCGATCTGCGCGGGACGGACGCTGGCGTCGGTGGTGTTGCCCCAACTGGTGCGGACGAAGTTGACGACGTCGGCGATCTCGCGGTCGTCGAGGGCGCCGCCGAACGCGGGCATGGCGCCGTAGGTGCCCTGGCCTTCCAAGCCGACGAGGATCGGCATGGCGACGTCCTCGGGACCGGCCTGGATGATGGCGGTGTTCTTGGCCAGCATGGGGATGGAGCCGTTGACGCCCGCGCCGTTGGCCTGGTGGCACTGGGCGCAGTTGGCGGCGTAGATCGTTGAACCACGGGCGATCGACTGGCGCTCGTCACGGACGGGATCGGTGAGCGTTTCGTGCCGCGGCGGGGTTGATTTGAGATAAAGCGCGATGGCGTGCAGGTCGGCATCCGACATGTAGGCCATGCTGTCGTGGACGACCTCGCTCATCGGGCCGAAGACGACGGTGCGGCCGGTGTCGCCGTGCTTGAGGAAGGTGACGATCTCGTCCTCGGACCAGTTGCCGAGGCCGAATTGCTTGTCCGAGCTGATGTTGGGGGCGAGGAAGCCGTCGACGACGGCGCCGGCGAGCGAGCGGCTGTCGGTCATGCCGCCGAGCGGGTTGCGCGGCGTGTGGCACTCGCCGCAATGGCCGGCGCCTTGGACGAGGTAAGCACCGCGGTTCCAGGCGGCCGACTGGTGCGGGTCGGGCTTAAAGGTGCCGCGGTCCATGAACATGATCTGCCAGCCGAGCAGGCTGAGGCGGATGTTGAAGGGGAAGGGGAGCGAGACCGGCAGGCGCGGGGCGTCGACCGGCTTGAGGGTGCGCATGTAGGCCCACATCGCATGGACGTCGTCGCGGGTGAGCTTGGTGTAGGAGGTGTAGGTCATCGTCGGGTAGATGTATTCGCCGAAGTGCGGCCCCTTGCCGTTGTGGAGCAGCTCGTAGAAGTCGGCCTCCGTCCAGCGGCCAAGGCCGGTCACCTTGTCCTGGGTGATGTTGGCGGTGCGCGCCATGTAACGCGCCAACACGGCCGCCGCGACCTCCTCCTTGATCTCGTCCCAGTGCTCCGGACCCTGCTTGAGCGCGTAGGGCATCGAACCCTCGATCTTGACCAATCCGCGCCCGGGCGGAACCCGGCCGGTGTCGAACACGGACGGATGGGTGACCTGGAGCGGGTAGTCGTCGATGTGCAGCTCGCCCCGCGCATCGTCGCCGTTCAGCACGAAAATGCTGGCCGGGTCGTCCATCAGCGAAGCCTCCGCGCTGCCGATCGTGCCACCGGTGGCGGTCCGG
>CAXUIA010000325.1:0-3125 GCA_964250835.1 uncultured Acetobacteraceae bacterium
GCCCCGAACCAAGCTGGGGCTGGCAGCCCCAGACCCGGCTGACGCCAGACGGTGATGATTGGGTCAGCCGGTCCTGCGACGTGCGCCGCGCAGGCAACGTCTTGTGAGCTGTGTGATCACCAGGCCGTCGCTCCGTATCGAGATGCCGTCAATCTGCGCTTTCAAACTTGATCCAAAGCCGGACCAGAACATGACACCGCCGAAGTCTGAATCCTGGTCAGGCACGAAGCTTGATGCGTCGCCTATCACGACTCTGAGCTCCACCGAGATGGCCACGTGAGTTCCATCCGTCCTGGATGAAATGTTCGTTACAACGATATGGAACCGTTTTGCAGATTGGTGTTGATCGGACCGAATGGGTGGCGCACCACCTGGTCACGCGCGAGGCGGCCGGGAGCCAGCATATTCAGCACTGTTCGACGCGGCGTCGGCCGCCGGGTGGAAAGAGGACTCAGCGGGCAACGTCTTCGGCTTGCCAACGAATTGCCCGGCCCAGGAGGCGCTGGCACGGGTGGGCGTGAAGCGTCTCGAACATGTTGGCAGCCATCCGACCTGGAACCGTGATGGACGAGAACTTTTGGAGAAGGCGCGAATACAGCTTGAGGAGTTCGGATCGCGGGAGGGAACACCGGCTTACAACCAGAGAGCGAAAGAGCTGATCGAGGGGGTCGAAAATCAGCTTCGCGCACGTCTGCCAACGATGGAGCGCGTGACAGAGCTTCAGACGTCCAAGACAGATGTCCCCACCTGAAGCTGGGCTGTGGCAGGCGACGACTGGCGACGCCGGTCACGACCTTCTCAAGACGATCCGTCCCGAGGAGGTCGGCCTGGCTGTCACCAACGATCGCGAACTGTCCGAAGTGGAGCGGCTGGCGCGGTTCGCTTACGAGGCGAAACATGGTGCGTGGCCGGTTGGGGATGTTCGACTGCCGGAGGATGCACCACGGCCGAAACTGATGTTTCCGCCGGTGGATTTCGCTCCGGATTTCCTTGCGGTGACCAGCGGTCGCTATTTGGTGTCAGCCCGGCTTCGTTATGCGATGGCGCTTCCGGATGCTTGCGTCCAGTATCTGCCCATCGAACTACTCGACGGTTCCGATCTTGCGTATCAGCAGAACTATCGCTGGATGTCTTATCTAGCCCAGGAGCATGTGCTCGATCTGGAGAAATCCGTCTATACTCTTGATGAAGACGTATTCGAGCGCCTCAAGGACCAATTACATCTCAATCGCATCGATCGCTTTGTCGTCAGGGAAGATTTCGAGCCTCGCTGCGGGCTTTTCCGTATGCATGGCATGGGCAGCAGGCTCATCGCGACGGAAGCGCTGATCAGACGCGTCGAGCGGGCGGAGTGCACCGGCATGCGATCCTCAATCTCTCACTCAGCGTGAGAACCCACCCCGAGTTCGTGTTGCGGACACCAACGCGGCGCTGAGTGCGGGTCTGGGGCCGCTGGCTCCAGCTGGGTTCAGGGGCGGCGCCCCTGATCGTTACGCGATCGTCTTGAGAAAGTCGGTGAGCTTTTGCGAGGCGGCCGCCTTGTCGATGCGTTCGAGGGCGCTGAGCTCGGCGGCCAGGCGGTCGAGCGCCGCTTCGTAGATCTGACGCTCGGAAAAGCTCTGGTCGGGCTGGCCCGAGTTGCGGTGCAGGTCGCGCACGACTTCGGCGACGGCGAGCGGGTCGCCGGAGTTGATCTTGGCCTCGTATTCCTGAGCGCGCCTGGACCACATCGTCTTTTTGACGCGGGCGCGGCCCTTCAGCACGTCCATGGCCTCGTCGAACAGCTTGCGCGACGCGACCTTGCGCAGTCCGGCACTGCGGGCCTTGGCGACGGGGACGCGGAGCGTCATCCGGTTTTCGTCAAAGGTGATGTGGATCAGTTCGAGCTTGTGACCGGCGATCTCTTCGCTGGCGATCCGCTCGACCTTGCCGACGCCGTGGGTGGGATAGACGACGTGATCACCCTCGGCGAACGGCTCGGCGGTCAATGCATCTGGCTTGGTCGACACGGGGCGGGCCGGCTCCGTCGATCAGGGCGTGCCGGGCGCCTCGGAGAACAGCGTCTCCTTATCGGGCTTGCCTTTCCACTCGTCGGCGTCGGCGGGTGCCGTGCCCTTGCGGGTGATGTTGGGCCAGGTTTCGGAAAAGATGCGGTTGCGCTCGGCCCAGGCGGTCGCGCGGTCGTCGCTGTCGGGCAGGATCGCGTCGGCCGGGCATTCGGGCTCGCAGACGCCGCAGTCGATGCACTCGTCGGGATTGATGACCAGCATGTTTTCGCCGACGTAGAAACAATCGACCGGACAGACCTCGACGCAGTCCATATACTTGCAGCGGATGCAGTTCTCGGTGACGACGTAGGTCATCTGATCCTCTCTGGTCCGGATCACGCGCGCGCCGTGCGGCGAAACGTGTCGAGCTGTCTTGTCAGGCGCTCGCCTGGGCGCGGCATATGGCGGGCTTTCCCGGTAGGCGCAAGACATGGGTGGGGGTGTTGCGCGTGCGGTGCTCAGGTCTCGGCTTCCCCGACCTCCTCATAGAGGGTGCGCGCCTCGGTGGCGGGGCCGCGCCGGCTGGCTAGCGTCTTGACGCGCAGGACGCGCACCTGGCCACCGATCCGGCCGTCTGGGCGCTCGTCGGCTTCTCCGAGCGCGATGGTGAGCACGTCGCCGGGCCGGACGAGCGCGTGCGGCTTGTCGGTCGGGCGACGGTTGATCCGGACCGCGCCCGCGGCCACGAGACGCGCGCACTCTGCCCGCACGCGACGCAGCCGCGCATGCCACAGCCAAATGTCGAGACGCTGAGTTTCAGTCATGTGTGCGGGTCCGGGGCGTCACGCCCCAAGGCGTGCCAGCGCACGACGCCCCCGGCGGGTCCAGGGCAGAGCCCAGGGGTTTATCGCCGCGCCCGACGCAGCGTGGCCAGTGCCGCAAAGGGACCCTCGATTGTTTGCTCCGGGGCTGGTGCGGTCGACTGCCGCGGTTTGCGCTGGGGTGCGGAGATCATGGGCGGCGCGGGCGGTCCGTAGACGGCGGCGGCCAGCGGCGCCGGGCCGGCGAGACGGACGCCGAGCGCGCGCAGGACGGGCGCGAGGAGCTCGGCGCGGATCGAAAGGCGCGAGGCTAGCC
>CAXUIA010000326.1:0-2821 GCA_964250835.1 uncultured Acetobacteraceae bacterium
CTCGCGGACCGCTTCCACGGTCCCGTCGGTGGAGCCGTCATCGCAGACGACGAGATCGAACTCCAGCAGGCTGTAGGCTTCTATCGCCGCGATCTGGGCGAGCAACAGGTCGCGGCGGTTGAAGGTGGTGATCGCGATGCCAGGCCGGACCGTCATGCAATCTCCATGCTTGGGCGGACCGCCCGGCGAAGCAGGCCGCTCGACGGCCGGGCGGCTGTCGAGCTTCACCTCCTTATACGGACAGCGAGGGCGATGAAAGCCTGGTGCGGGCCCGGCTCAGTTGACGGTTAGTTCGTGGAGGTCCGCGGTGCAGTCGAAGGTCGCACCGTAGCCGCTCCTGATGCTGACCTGGACGCCGACGCTGGTGGGATTGGCTTGCGGGGTAATAATGCTGCCCAGCGTCGCGAGCGCGGTGGTGGTGTCGGGGTCAGGTTCCGGGATCGCGATGAACTGCTGTAGGGTGGAGGTCGGCGCAGCGGCCAACCAATGGCCAAGCACGCGCCAGGAGATGCGGAAGGAGTTGTTGACGCAGTAGAGCTCACCCGAGACCATGACATCGACGTTGTTCAGCGTGGGCAGATTGCCGGTCGAGGGCGTAAGCGCGAAGGTTTGTCCGCCCCAACCGAAACCGCCCACGACCTCCTCGACGGCCATATGGTTGGCATTTCCGGTCGAGAACGGTCCGGCAGCGCTCACCGATCCGCCAGACGCAACGCTGCCGGTCGCAGAAAGGCCTGCAGTGGTGGTGATCGGACCGGCAGTCGAGAAGCTGCCCGCGATACTCAGATTACCGGAGCCGTCAAGCAGAAAGGTCTGCAGGTTATCCGACAGCACCTTGATGGAGCCGACATCGGCAAACGATCCGACGGTCAGGGCTTCGGGCAGTTCGAGACCGCTGCTGTTCTCGACCATGTCGGGGTGGTTGCCTGCGATATTACCGACGTAACTGTTGTCGTCGAGGTGGTAGGGAATGGCGGCTCCATCGGAGAAGTTGGTTTTGCAACCGCGCAATGAGTTGCCGGTGACGTCCAGCGCTGTGACATGTTGATCGTTGCCGATGCAGACGGCGTTGAGTGCAAACAACACGTTGCTGCTGACGGTGTTGGGGAAACCTCCGGCGCCGTCATCGGCATCGTTGTTGAAGAAAATCCCGTATTCCTGAGAAAGGGAGTTGTTGCCATCGCCGTTGATGTCATTGCCGGTCACGGTGGCGCTGGTGGAGTTGCGCAGCCAAATCGCGGTGTAAGTCGGCATCGCCGGAGAGGTCGATTCGGAGTGGATGAAATAGCTGCTGCTGACATTGACGCCGGCCACGCCATTCGCAAACACGCCCTCGACTGGCGTCGTGAACATCGAGTTTATGACCGATAAGAGCTCTGTGGTGTTGTCGGGCGTGTCGGCGCGAATACCGATGTCGTCGTCGACGGATTTCATGCCGGAGACATAGACCCCTTGGAACCTATAAAGGTCGAGTCCGACCAGTCCGCCGGTGGTCGTCAAGTTCGAGATGACGGCGTCGATACCATAGCCTGCCGTGTTCGGATCGGTCGATGAAGGATCAGTGCCTTGGATCAGCACGGCGTCCGCGACACCTAAGCCCAGCTCGGCCGCCGCGCTGGCAGCACCGGTTGTGCCGCTCGTCGGCACGTTGGCGCCATTGTTGAATGGCCCCAGGGCGGTTGGTGACGGCATCGCGGAAACCGGCAGTGTGTAGGCCGGCATGTTGACGTTGACGTTCGAGAGGGTCGGACCGGACAGATCGGTCAGGTGAACACCAACGGCCCATGAATCGGTTTCACCATTCATGTTGCCAGGGTAGACGGTCAGATTGGCAACGGTGACCGGTCCAACATTTCCGCTGTAGGGCCAAGGCGTTCCGTAACTGGTGACGTCCGGCCCGCCGGCTGCGATCGACAAGGCCTCACCTAAGAACGTTTGGCCCGTGGGGTTGGTGCCGACTTTTTTGCTGATCGTCATGTCGTCGACGGTAAGGCTGGCCAAGTTGGAGACGATGAACGATAAACCGTTCGTAGCGGCTACCCATTGCAGATGAGTCGTGCCGATGCCCAAGCCGGAAAACGCCATTGACTTCGTCACACTGATCACGATCGGGCTCGATATGATGCAGAGCCCGGCTGGCAAGATGACCTTGACGCCACTTGCCAGAGCGTTTGCTGCCCCGGTATTGGCCTGAGCGGCGACAAGCACGGCGTTGAGGCCGGCGGTGTCGTCATCAATCCCGTCGCATTTCATCCCGTAATCGGAACCGTACATGGTGCTGTTGTATGCGCCGTTGAGGGTCTGTGCGACCGCCGGCGCGACGGATGCCGCAAGGGAGGCGGCAAGTTTGGTGTCGATCTTGGCTTTGGCGCGGCTTTTCTGTTGCTCCACCTTGCATGACGTGGGCGTGGTGCATGCCGCTTCCGCCGCGAAAGAACTCATACAAGCGAAGCCAATGCCAAGAACAGCGCGCGACATCATTCCCATGTGAATTTTCATGATCATCCGTAGGCCCCTGATTTGGACATACTTTTCGATCACGAAACCGTGATGTTCAATACACAGATTGTGTTGTCACTCTTCTTTAATGAGAGGTTTACTGTAGTTCCGCAAGTGATTACGCACGCGAAAGCAAGATGCTCCACCCGCATTGGGTTATCTTGGGAGTTGCTGTCACGCAGCAACAACACGCTTGTTACGATCTTAGGACAAAAGCATGGTGCGTTCTGAGTTAGGCTGTTGTTAGAGGCATGATGATGAACCGTTATGATTGTCAGCGCATTGCGGCGATCCTCGTCGCGGTCAGCCTGCTGGCACAAGA
>CAXUIA010000326.1:2831-3124 GCA_964250835.1 uncultured Acetobacteraceae bacterium
CCGCCCCCCAAACACCCCCCGCCGGGGCGCCCGGGGGGGCCCGGTCGACCTGACCGGCGCCATCGTCCAGATGAACGGCCAAACGACGACGATGGCCGCGATTGCCCGGCAGGCCAGTGGCGCGGTGCCAATGACCCTGGCGGGCCAACCCTATGGATGGCTCAAACTCGATCCGACGGGCTTGGTGCCGCTGACTGCGATGCCGGCTGCGGTGACAAATCCGGTTGATGCGACGGCGCGCGCCGCGGCGGCGGCGGCGGCGGGGGTCGCGGCGGCTGCCGTGCCGCTAAACG
>CAXUIA010000327.1:0-3123 GCA_964250835.1 uncultured Acetobacteraceae bacterium
ACGCTCGCATACGTGGAGGAAGGGGTGCAGGCTGCTCTGCTACAAACAAGTCGTTGGACCGCGGAGACGCCCATGCAACAACTGCCCGCTACCACCAAGCACGGGGCGAACCTTGCGCGCCTGTCCGTGCCAACATGCCTCGCAGCTGTTGCAGCGATGTTCCCAGACTGGGCACCCACAGTAGCCCTGGCGACACCTTTAGCAGTTAGTGTGACCGAACACCTGATCGCGCGCCCAACCCGTATCCTTGAGGACGCCCTTCGGCATGGCGAGGTGGTGGACTTGTCGAGCGAGCAAGTGTCGAGCTTCCTGCCGATGGGCTATCGCTTCCTGCTCGCGGCATGGCAGGGAGAGTACGAGCACAACCTCAAGCTGCTCGCGGCCTTCCTCACCGCTGAGTTGAAGGCCGAGACGTGCCAACCAGGTGATTTCTTGGACATGGCGCGGCGGGTTGAAGGATTGAACATCACCGCGCTTCGCGCTGTGGCGTTGATCGGCGAATGGCTAGAGAGGCCGGCGAAGCAGGGCAGCGGAGAGCAAGGCAAGGTCTTCACAGCGCCGTTGCTCGCAAACACGGAAATATTCAGGTCGGCCCTAGAGCCGGCCGAAGCAGCCGACGCACTGGCCGATCTTACTAGCCGCGCCTTCCTTTTTACCACGCAGGGAGGGGCGGGAGCCGGATACGATCCTTTCTACGCACCGACTCGGCCGCTCCGATCTCTAATCGCTCGCGCGCTTGATGTCGCTCAAGGGCAAGCGTGTCATGATAGTTCAACAAAGGATGATGAAGTTTGAGCAGAAACTCGCGAGTAGATGAGAAGGCGATCACGGCTGTGTCTCCGGGTTAGTAACCGCAGCTGAGTCGAAGTGGTTGAAAACGACGGGTCCCTTGGTCGTCTGAAGCTGATTGGTGCGGGCGAGAAAAAGATAACTGTCACCCTCGCCCCGATCCGAGATGGACGTTTAGGCAAGGAAAGCCGACAGGGTTCTTGGGACCCACTTGGCCACGAGGTTTCATGTCAAAGACTTTGTATTCGTTCGAGCCCTCGCCAGCGGGTGATGAAATCCTCGCGATAATGAAAGCCACATCGGCGCTCGGCTATTCTATGAAGATGGAACCCTCCGACAACACCCGGTTTCGGCAGCAGATGAAGGAGTTCATCTTGAAGCACGGCCAGACAAGAGTTGTCGAATGGGGGAATATAAATGAAGACGTTCTGCCCGATAACTCGCCACGCGCAACCCTCATCAGCTCGATAGCCTATAAGCTGGCGCTAACTGCGCCCATGTCGTCTCGATATTGTCGACCCATACATCTTTCCGAGCAGTCCCGATGCCGCCTACGAAGACGATCTCGTGGGCCTGATCGAGCCGCATCTGGCGGCGTGCTCCAAATTGCGGATCGTCACGCTGACCGAGCACAACACCGTTCTGGCTAGCGCCGTCTTGGCGAAGCTCATGACCATCAAGCCCTCGCTTATTCTGGAATTGAAATTGACAAAGGTCTTTCACGATAGTTTCTGGATCGCTGATGGCCAACGGGGTATTTTCGTCGGTACATCGTTGAATGGACTTGGCAAACGCTACGCGCTTCTGGACTTCCTGCAGGACGAAGATGCGAAGGACATCTTTGCGAGAATTGAGAGTATTCCTTGAGGCACGGGTCGAATGCCGATGACCAATCCTCTGTCATCTCGAACAGGCATCAACGTGTTCCATTTCCTTCAAAGCTCTCCCTTTGCTTCTGATGGGAGGCGGCCTCGCGGCACTCTGGCTCTCCATCGGCACAGGTCGCTAATTCAACCGGCGGCGCCGGTTTGTCCATAAACTAAACCATCTAGTGCTCTGACTCAGTCGGATGGTGCATCTTCAGCTTGGCCATGATGCTGGCTGTCGAGGCAGTCCACACGAAGGGCTTCGGATCGTCGTTGGCCTGGGCGACGTAGCGGTCGATGGTGGCCACGAGGTCCTCGACGGAGCGGAATACGCCGCGCTGGAGTGCCTGGCGGGTCAGCTTGGAGAAGAAGCCCTCGACGGCATTCAGCCAGGAGCACGAGGTCGGTGTGAAGTGAAACGTCCAGCGCGGGTTGTCGGCCAGCCAGGCCAGCACCTCGGGATGCTTATGAGTGGCGTAGTTGTCCATGATGGCGTGGATCAGCTTGCCGGCCGGAACGGCATCCTCGATCTGGTCGAGGAAGGCGATGAACTCCTGGTGCCGGTGGCGCGGCGCACAGCGGCCGAACACGGTGCCCTCCAGCGTGTTCAGCGCCGCGAACAGCGTCGTGGTGCCGTTGCGGACATAGTCGTGGGTGTAGGTCGCGCACTTGCCGGGCTTGAGCGGCAGCCCCGGCTGCGTGCGGTCGAGCGCCTGGATCTGAGACTTTTCGTCGACCGACAGCACGATCGTGTGGCGCGGCGGCGCCATGTAGAGCCCCACGACGTCGTCGAGCTTGGCGGCGAAATGCGGATCGGTCGAGCGCTTGAAGGTGCGCACGCGGTGCGGCTGCAGGCGGTGAGCATCCCAGATCCGCTGCACCGTCCTGAGCGACAGGCCACTCACAGCCGACATGGCCCGCCCCGTCCAATGCGTGGCTTCGCCCGGCGGCTCGCCCGTGAGCGTGCGCTCCAGCACGGCCTGCACGTCCTCCTGCGGGGTTGCGAGCGTGCCGGGCGGCCGTGTCTTGTCGCGCAACAGCCCATCCAGACCTTCCTCGGCAAAGCGCTGCTGCCAGCGCCAAACCATGGGGCGGCTCACGCCAGCCTGCCGGGCGACTTCCAGCACGGGCAGACGCTCGTCCGATAGCAGCACGATGCGGGCACGCAGCACGTGTTTGACCGCTTGACGGCGGTCATCGACGATCGTTTGAAGCGACTGACGCATCTGCGCTGAAAGGACGAGGGACACGGTCTGGGACATGCCGCCCAGACTCGCACACCTCACACCTGCTGTGAATCGTCCGACTGCGTCAGAGCACTAGCTGTTCGGTCAGCCTAGTGTGAGCACGGGTTGCCCTACCATCTCATCATCTGGCGAAGGCTGTTGGAGCCTACCTCCCCCAGCCTTCGATGGATCGGAACGATGGTGGGTACAGACCTAAGGTGCCGAGCACCGGCAGGCCGGGG
>CAXUIA010000328.1:0-3114 GCA_964250835.1 uncultured Acetobacteraceae bacterium
GTCCGTCGGGGCGGTTGTCGTCGACGATCAGCAGTGCCCACGCGATCCCGCCAAGCACGCGATCAAGCGACGCGACGAGCGGAGCCACGTTGGCGCGTTCGTTGTAACAAGGAACGACGACGGTCAGATCCGGACCAGGCTCGAGCCGAGCGACACGGGTCGTGGTGGCGAGCGCCTCGCTCATCATGTCTCCTCGGGCGATCAAATCGGCAGGCCGGCCAGATGATGCGCGGTGCGGATCGTCTGGAGCGTCTGGACGCGCGCGACCGTCGGCATGCCGGTCAATGTTTGGGTGAGATGGTTTTCGTGCCTCGTGTCTTTTGCCACCAGCCGGAGCAGGAAGTCACCGCCGCCGCGGATCATGTGGCACTCGCGCACCTCCGGCCAGCGCGAAACGGCCGCCTCGAAGTCGGTCAGCACGCGCAGCTTCTGGCTGTCGAGTCCGACCAGGGCGAAGAAGGTGATCGGCCAGCCAGCGAGCGCCGGGTCGACGTCCGTGACATAGCGCCGTATGACGCCGGTCTCCTCGAGCCGGCGCACCCGGCGGAGACAAGGTGGCGCCGAGACGCCGACCCGTCGCGCGAGCTCCACGTTCGTTATCCGGCCATCGGTCTGGAGTTCGCGCAGGATCCGACGATCAACAGCGTCGAGCTCGACCAGCTGTTCCGCGCGTTCCGGTTCGGGCTGTTCCCCCTGCACGCCCCATCCCTTGGAATCGTGGGGGAATAGTAGGGCGGCAGCGGCGGGCGGCAAAGACGCGTGCTTGTTCAGCCACCGTCCGCGCACGATATCGGGCGACCGAGACACGGGATAGGACGTATGGCGACGAAAGAGACCGACCTGCTGGTCATCGGCGCAGGACCCGCCGGCTACACCGCCGCGATCTACGCCGCGCGCGCCAGCCTCCGCCCAATCTTGCTGTCCGGACTGCAGCCGGGCGGACAACTGACGATCACCACCGATGTCGAGAACTACCCGGGCTTCGCGCAAGCGGTTCAAGGTCCGTGGCTGATGGATCAGATGGAAGCGCAGGCGCGCCATGTCGGTACCGAGATCGTGTCCGACATTGCGATGGAGGCGGACCTGCCGCCTGGCGGACCGTTCCAGGTGACCGCCGACTCAGGCGACGTGTTCGTGGCGCGTTCACTGATCATCGCAACCGGCGCGCAAGCGCGCTGGCTCGGTCTGCCGTCCGAGAAGGCGCTGCAAGGTGCGGGTGTGTCGGCGTGCGCGACCTGCGACGGGTTCTTCTATCGCGGCAGGGCGGTGGCGGTGGTCGGCGGCGGCAACACGGCCGTCGAGGAGGCACTCTACCTCACGCACCACGCCGAACGGGTCACGCTGATCCATCGCCGGGATCGGCTGCGGGCGGAGAAGATCCTGCAACAGCGGCTGTTTGCTCATCCCAAGATCGACGTAATCTGGAATTCGGTGATCGAAGAGATCCTGCCGACCGGAACGCCGCCAGTCGTCGGTGCGATTGCGCTGCGTAACGCGCTGACGGGTGAGCAGCAAACATTGCCGGTCGACGGAGTGTTCGTGGCGATCGGGCACACGCCCAATACGTCGTTGTTCCGCGGCAAGCTCACGCTGGACGACGACGGCTATATAGTGGTGGCGGCGGGGAGCACGCGAACCTCGGTCCCCGGCGTGTTCGCAGCCGGCGACGTGGCCGACAAGGTGTTCCGGCAGGCCGTCACGGCGGCAGGGACCGGGTGCATGGCCGCACTCGAGGCTGAGCGGTTCCTGTCGGAGTTGGCGCTGCCGGAGGCGCTTGCGGCGGACTAGGCGCGGACGTTTCAAGGCCAGGGCGCTGCCCTGGACCCGTTGGGGCCGGTTGGTCCCCAACCTCGTTTGAAAAGGAAACAACCTGCTGTTGCGGCTTGGACAGGCGGTTCTGATAGCAGCCGAGATGTTCTGGCAAGTCGGTTGGAGCCTTGTGCTCGGGTTCCTGATCTCAGGATTGCTGCAGGTCGTTGTCTCGCGTGAGGCGATGGTCCGTGCCATCGGTCGGAACGGGGTGCGCGAGGTGATGCTCGCGACGTTGGCTGGTGCGGCGAGCTCGAGCTGTTCTTACGCGGCGGCCTCCGTGAGCCGGACATTGTTCAAGAAGGGCGGCGCGCTGGTGCCGAGCCTCGCCTTTCCGTTCGCCTCGACCAACCTCGTCGTCGAACTCGGGCTCGTTCTGCTGCTGCTGATGGGGTGGCAGTTCACCTTGGCCGAGTGGATCGGCGGCATCGTGCTGGTGGCGCTCATGAGCCTGATCGTCCAGCTGACCTATCCGGCGCGATTGGTCGAGGCAGCGCGCCGCCATGCTGAGCCGGGCAGCGGACACTCGCACGGCAGCGACGCGGAGCGCTCCGGAACATTGTTCGAGGTTCTCCGCCGCCGCCAGACCTGGATCGCGGTCGCGCAGAACTTTGTGGTGGATTGGTCGATGCTGTGGAAGGACCTGGCGATCGGCTTCCTGATCGCGGGTGCATTGTCGGTGTTCGTGCCGCGGGACGTGTGGCAGGCGATCTTCGTCCACGGCGCAAGCCCATGGCTGCGAGTCCCGGCCAACGCGTTGCTCGGACCTCTGGTCGCGATGCTGTCTTTTGTCTGCTCGATCGGCAACGTGCCGATGGCCGCCGTACTCTGGAGTTCCGGCGTGAGCTTCGGCGGCGTGCTCGCCTTCCTGTTCGCCGACCTGCTGGTGCTGCCGCTGCTCGACGTCTACCGGCGCTATTACGGGTGGAAAATGGCAGTCTACATCGCAGGAGTTTTCTACGCGACGATGGTGGCGGCGGCGCTGATCATGGACTTGCTGTTCGGCGCGGAAGGTTGGATCCCCGTGCAGCGGCCGAGCCTGGTGCCGGAGATGGGGTTCTTGCTCAACTACACGTTCTGGCTTAATCTGCTTTTCGGCGTATTGGCGGCAGCATTGTTCGTTGTGAAGAGACGGGTGCCACTGCCGCGATCTTCATGTGAACACCACGCGCACACTGAGCACCTGCATCACCACTCATGAGGATCGAGCCGTGACGACGCGTCTGGCCTTAGCCGTGAGCCTAGCTTTCGGGTTGCTGATCACACCCGTCTTTGCACAGCAGAAAAGCGACAGCACGACCAACC
>CAXUIA010000329.1:0-1748 GCA_964250835.1 uncultured Acetobacteraceae bacterium
CGGAAGCCGGCGGACCAGGCTTTGCGCCGCGATCAGTTCGTCGGCGGCAAGAACGGCAGCAGGTGCTGCTCTCGCCTCGCCGGTGGTCGCGATCAGCATCGCCCGCTCGTCGGCCAGTGCCGGATAGGTCAGATCGATCTGCAGCAGGAACCGGTCAAGCTGCGCCTCCGGCAGCGGGTAGGTTCCCTCCTGCTCGATGGGGTTCTGCGTTGCCAGCACGTGAAATGGACGCGGCAGCGGCCGGTCGACGCCGGCGACTGCGACCCGTCCCTCCTGCATCGCCTGCAGCAGTGCCGATTGAGTGCGCGGACTGGCCCGGTTGATCTCGTCGGCCATCAGGAACTGGCAGAACACCGGACCAGGCACGAACCGGAACTGGCGGCGTCCCGACCCGCCGCGCTCGACCGGGTCCTCGTCGAGCACCTCGCTGCCAATAATGTCGGCGGGCATGAGGTCGGGCGTGAACTGCACCCGTCGTGCCGTCAGCCCCAGAACCTGGCCGAGCGTTTCGACCAGCAGCGTCTTGCCAAGTCCCGGTGCCCCCACCAGCAGCGTGTGACCACCCGACAGCAGGCACACCAGCGCCTGCTCGACAACGAGGTCCTGGCCAAAAATAACAGTGCTGACCGACTGCCGGATCGCGGCCAGCCGTTCGGCCATCCGGTCCGCGTCCTGAACCGGTGCAGGAGTGGGCGCCTGGTGTGGTTCCATTCCCGCCACGGTGCGGTCATCGAGGTCGTTGGGTGTCATTCTCATCCGCCTGCTGCAGGTGCGCGCGCCCCGATCAGGCCAATCTGCCACGTCCGGGCCTTTCATCAAGCCGAAGGGGCTTCCTATATCCCAAGCGCTGCGAGGGGAGGCCTTCAGTTTTGAACGACGGCAAACTCGGCGACCTACCCTCCTGCCTTCAGGCGCCCGAACGCTTGCGGAGCATGGGCCGGCGGCCGGCGGAGTGCGGCGACCTGCCGTTCCTCGTCAAGCGTGACGGCACCTGGCTCTACAAAGGCTCTCCGATCAATCGCAAGGAGTTGGTCTGCCTGTTCTCGAGCGTGCTCCGCCGCGACGAGGCGGGCGACTACTGGCTCGAAACTCCGGCCGAGCGTGGCCGCATCGAGGTCGAGGACACTCCTTGGCTCGCCGTCGAGCTCGACTGGCGCGGTTCGGGCGTCAACCAAGTCCTGTCCTTTCGCACCAACGTCGATCAGGTGATCGTGGCCGGCGACGAGCATCCGCTACGCGTCCAGCATGACGGGGGTTACTGCGCACCGCGTCCCTACATCCATGTGCGCGATGGCGGCGGGACGCCGATCGAGGCCAGGATCGCGCGGCCCGTCTATTACGAGCTGGCGGCATTGGCCGAACCCGGAACCTGCTGCGGCCGGCCCTGCTACGGGGTCTGGAGCTGCGGCCGTTTCTTCCGGATCGGCGAAGTCCCTCCGGGCGACGCCTGACGCGTGCCATAGCGCTCATCGAAGCGCTCCGGGGCGCGTTGGCCAACCCGTACGATCCAGTCGAGATCGGGGCCAATCAGATCGAGGCGAGCGTCCTGGTGCCGATCGTGCTCGACGATCCGCCATTCCTGCTTCTTACCCGCCGTGCCGCCGACCTGAGGCGCCACCCGAACCAGGTGAGCTTCCCGGGCGGCCGGATCGACGACGCCGACGATGGTCCGGAAGCGGCGGCGCTCCGCGAAGCCCACGAGGAGATCGGCCTGGACCCCGCCGCCTGCACCATCCTCGGCCGTCTTC
>CAXUIA010000329.1:1758-2483 GCA_964250835.1 uncultured Acetobacteraceae bacterium
TTCCGCCGGTCCTCACCACGACTGGCTATCACGTCACTCCGGTGGTCGCCTGCGTGCGTTCGGACGCCGCTTTGCAAGCGTCTCCGTCGGAGGTCGCCGAAATCCTCACGCTGCCGGTCGCAAACCTGTTCGATCCCGCCGCCTCGCGGCGAGACCGCGCCTTGCTCCGCGGCGCCTGGCACGAATACTGGGTGTGGGAGCACCCAGACCACATGATCTGGGGCGCCACGGCCGCCATCTTGGCAAACCTGGCCGCCAAACTCCGTGAACCCTGAACAACCGGCTCTGGGGCGTCACGTCGAAGGCGTGCTCCGCATGGCAGCCCCGGCAGAGCCTGTGGCAGCGCCCCAGGCTGCCCTTGTCCGCCTCTGGACCGCCCTCCCCAACGCCCGCCTGGTGGGCGGCGCCGTACGCGACCAACTCGCGGGCCTCCCGGTCGGCGACCACGACCTGGCCACCCCCGACCTACCCGAGACCGTCATGGCACGTCTGGCCGCGGAGGGCATCCGAACGATCCCCACCGGTCTCGCCCATGGCACAGTCACCGCCGTCGTCGACCATGTTCCCTTCGAGATCACCACCCTGAGGCGCGACGTCCGCACCGACGGCCGCCACGCCGAAACCGAATGGACCGCGGATTGGCGCGAGGACGCCGGGAGGCGTGACTTCACCATCAACGCCATGTCGCTCGACCAAGAAGGGCAGCTGCACGACTATTTCGACGG
>CAXUIA010000329.1:2493-3112 GCA_964250835.1 uncultured Acetobacteraceae bacterium
GCGCTTCGTCGGCGACGCCGTCACCCGCATCGCCGAGGACCATCTGCGCATTCTTCGCTTCTTCCGCTTCCATGCGCGCTACGGTCGCGGCGAACCCGACGCCGCCGCCGCCGCCGCGATACGCGACGGCGCCTCTCTCATCACCCGCCTGTCGGCCGAGCGCGTCTGGAGCGAGCTCAAGCGCCTCCTCGCCACCGATCAGGCCGCCGGCGCCGTCCGGCTGATGGCGGCACTGAACGTCCTGCCCGTGGTGATGACCGAGGGCGCCGATCCCCGTCGCCTTGCCGCCCTGGAGGCCGCCGGCGCGCCCGCCGACCCGATCCTGCGCGTTGCTGGTCTACTCGCGCGTCCAGCACCCGAGTTCGCCGCCCGGCTTCGCCTGTCGGGCGAGGAGGCGGTCCGTCTCGACGAGCTTCTGCGCGCGCCGGCGCTCCAACCCTCCCTTGACGACGCGGCACTCCGCCGCCTGCTCGCCGACAACCCGGCCGACCGGCTCGTGAGTGCCGCCTGGCTGGCGCAGATCGATCGCCCGGAGCAGGACTGGAACAAACTCCGTCGCCGGATCGAGGCGATCCCGCCGCCGACCTTCCCGCTCGCCGGCCGAGACGTTGTCGCAGCC
>CAXUIA010000330.1:0-3103 GCA_964250835.1 uncultured Acetobacteraceae bacterium
TCGACCCTGAAGCGCCCGGGCCGGTGTTCTACGCCGACGCCGCGGCGCCGCTCGGCGCCGGATTGTTCGGCGCGGGCGCGTAGCCATTCATCGAAATGCTCACGGTCGACCATGCCGACAAACCCGTCGCCGATCGGCATGTCCGCCGAGCGGTGCGAGGGCGCGTAGACCCGCGCGGAACGTGCCTTGGCGACGAGAAGCTCGTCGGGGATGTCGAAGTCCTCGATCAGCCTGGGCGGCACGGCGCCGCCGCAGGGTTTGATACGGCCGCCACGATCGAGGAGAAGGATCTTACGGCCGCGCGTGGCTAGGTCGTTGGCGGCAGTGGCGCCGGACGGACCGCCGCCGACGACGACAACGTCGTAAACCTGGGACATGCTTATCCTTTCAGGGCGAGAGCTGTGACCAGCATGCCGAGCACAAAGAGGCTGGTGCCGGTGGCGTTGTACCAGGGGGTGCGGCCGAGCGGATCGGCGAGCAGCCGGCGCATCAATATAAGTTGGGCGGCGAGCAGTGCTGCCACGACCGCGGCGTGGATGGGCGCGTGGCGGGCGGCGAGGAAGGCCACGACGAGAAGCTGGGCCGCGGCCATGACGACGCACGCGACTCGGCAGGCGCGGTCAGGACCGAGACGGGCCGGCAGAGAGCCGAGGCCCATCTGACGATCGCCTTGGACCGACTTGAAGTCGTTCAGCGTCATGATCCCGTGAGCGCCTAGGCTGTAGAGTAGTGCCACCGTGATGATGGATGGATCAGGCGTGCCGGGCAGGCAGACGGCGGCGCCGGCGAACCAGGGCAAGCCCTCGTAGGAGAAGCCGCAGGCGAGCGCGCTCCACCAGCCGTTTCGCTTCAGCCGGCTCGGGGGCGCGCTGTAGAGCCAGGCGAGAATGAGGCCGACGAATGCCGTGATGGCGACCGTCGGGCCCAGGGTCAAAGCGAGTGCAAAGGAAAGCGCGCTCCAGAGGCAGGCGATCCAGAGGCCCCAGCGACCGGGAATGCGCCCCGAAGGGATCGGGCGGTTCGGCTCGTTGATAGCGTCCACATGACGATCGTACCAGTCGTTGATCGCCTGGCTTGCGCCGCATGCCATTGGACCCGCGAGCAGGAGGCCGGCGATGACCAGGGGCCAGCGGGTGCCGCCGGCGGAGATGATGCCGCAGGCGAAGGCCCAGACCGGGGGGAACCAGGTGATGGGTTTGAGGAGAGTGAGAACATCTTGAAAGCCAGGCGCTCCCTGCGTCATCGAGATCACCGAGGCCGTAGCGGCGCAGCTTCACGTAAAGGCTCTGGCGGCTCAGGCCGAGCATCTCGGCGGCCGATGCGCGATTGTCGCCAGTCAGCTCAAGCGCTGCTTCAATACACAGGCGCTCGATGACGTCGGTCGCGTCGCGGACCAGATCCTTCAGCGACACGCGGCCGATCAGCTCGGTCAGCTGTTCAACAGAGCGCGGCATGACCGGCGTCTGGTCATTGCTGGTTGTCGGCTCATCCAAGCGGCGACCGACATCCCGGATGGCGAAGCCGTAGGAGGGAAGCTCGGAGCCGAAGACGGCGACGGCGGAGATCTCGACCTCGGAGGTCAGACCGCCGGCGCCGCGAACGGTCGTGCGAAACAGGCGGACGGTGCCGCGCTGGCGCAAATTAGCGAGCAGCACGGGGACTTCGACGCCGGGCTGGCCGAGCCAGTCCTCGAGATTGGCGCCGCGGGCCTGCTCGGGACTGTGGAGCTGCGCCATTTTGAGGAACGCGCTGTTGACGGCGAGGATGTTCCCGTCGGGACCGGTGAAGACGAAGGCGTCGGGAGCCTGTTCAAGCGCGCTGAGCAGGCGGTCGCTGAGCTCGGAAGGGTCGGTCACGATGGCGGTGCGCGGAAGCAGACGGACGATGATCACGCTGGTCTCGTCTTCCGTCAGCAGGGAAGCGCTGAGTGCGACGCTGCCGCCCTCCTCGGCGTCGGCGCCTGCGAGGCGGGCGCGGATGCCATCGGCGCGTCCGGCGGTTCGCAGGGTCGACAGGAAGCGGTGCACGGCCGCGCGGTCGGCCGGTTCGAAGAGATCGGTGACGGGCTTGCCCGTGGTGCGCTTGCCGGTGCCGGGTAGCGTCTGGGCGGCATTGTTGATCTCCGTCACGCGCATTGTGTTGGAGTCGATCACGATGAGCGCTTCGGGCGCCGTGTCGAACAGCAGACGGTAGCGCCCTTGGGCCTGACGAAGTGCGGTGTAGTCTCGCGCGATCGTCTGCTGCGCATCGACGAGACGCTGCTGGAGGAGCGCGATCGGCCGCAGGTCACGGCCGAAGGCGATGATCGGGCCGCCCTGACGGGTGCGAACGGCGGCATATTCGACGGCGACGCCGCTGCCGGCGGCGGTCGCGTGATTGAGATGGCGGAGTTGCGGTTCGCGATCTTTCAACGCGGCATCAAGAAGGGCGGCGGCTTTTGGACGGCTGTCGGCGGTGACCATGTCGGCGAGCTTGCGTCCGCGCCAGTTGCTGCCGTCTGCGAGCGCACCCTCGAAATCGCTGTCGCGAAAGGCAAGGTCGCGCACGGTCCCGTCCGTGTCGAGTATGAGGGCGATATCGGCGGCGGCCGCGATGAGGCGTGATGTCTCCTCGGGATCGAGCGTTCCGAGGAGGTGGGAAGGCTCGGCGAACCGGCTACCTTTCGGCATCACGGCTGTCCTGCGCGCAGCAGGCGCTCGGCCTGAGCGAGCGCGTCGGTGGCGTCCGACGCGGTGGCATCGGCGCCGACGCTGGTTGCGAGCTCGGGACGGGCGATGAAGACGGGACCGCCGACCATGATGGCGAGGCTTTGGCGGCAGGAGGAGCGCCGGGCGACCTCGATACAGCGGGCCAGCTCGGTCAGATTGATCTCAGCGCCGAGCGAAAAGCCGAGCACGTCGAACGGGGTGGAGGCCACGCGACGCTGGATGTCGATGGCGTTGCGTGCTCGCGGCGTTTGAGCGGTCCAGCCCGCATGGCGGAAGAAGGTTGCCAGCATTGTCAGGCCGAACGAGTGCTGCTCGCCGGGCGTGGCGACGAGGAGGGCGGCACCTCGGGTGGTGCTGGCGGGCGCGATGAGTGGTGCGAGGTCGCGGATGATGTC
>CAXUIA010000331.1:0-3100 GCA_964250835.1 uncultured Acetobacteraceae bacterium
CTTCGAGACTGTCTCCGAGCCGCGCGCCTACCCCGGACTGAGCTGTCCGATGCAGTTGATGCGTTGCGATCGCGCTGCCTATGAGCGGAGTTTTCTGCGGTTTCCGCTGATCGATCCGTTCGCGGCCGGTGCCGATTGTCTTGACGGCTTAGCGCGTGGCCAAGCGGTTCCGATCCATCTTCTGCCAAACCAGGACCTTGCCCGATCCGTTTAGGACTGCGGCGGGAGGGCGAGTTCCTGACGTTCGTTGTCGTTAAAAACGCGCCCGCGCGTCAGGAAGCGCACACCTTCGGGTGCTTCGAGCGAAAAGCCGGCGCCACGACCGGGAACGACGTCGATGATAAGCTGCGTGTGCGACCAGAGGTCGTGCTGTGCGGCACCGATATAGACCGGGGCGCCTATGACCTCGCCGAGCAGGACGTCCTGAGCACCGGTGCGGAATTCGCCGGCGGGGTAGCACATCGGGGAGCTGCCGTCGCAGCAGCCCCCCGACTGGTGGAACATCAGCGCGCCGTGCATGCGGCGGAGCTTGGTGATCATCTCTTCCGCACGAGGGGTTGCGACGACGCGCGGCACCATCAGGCGAAGCCTCCCAACTCAGAAAAAACCCATGGCTTTCGGGCTGTAGCTGACCAGCATGTTCTTTGTTTGCTGGTAGTGGTCGAGCATCATGCGGTGGTTCTCGCGGCCGATGCCAGAGGCCTTGTAGCCGCCGAACGCGGCGTGGGCCGGATAGAGGTGGTAGCAATTGGTCCACACGCGTCCGGCCTGGATGGCGCGGCCGAAGCGGTAAGCGCGATTGCCGTTGCGCGTCCAGACGCCGGCGCCGAGACCGTAAAGCGTGTCGTTGGCAAGTGCCAGGGCATCGTCCTCGTCACGGAAGCGCGTGACCGACAGCACCGGGCCGAAGATCTCTTCCTGGAAGACGCGCATCCGATTGTGACCCTCGAGCACGGTCGGCTTGACGTAAAACCCGTCCTTGAGGTCGTCGCTCGGCTGCGTGTAGCGGCCGCCGCCGATCAGGGTCTTGGCACCTTCCTGGCGGCCGATGTCGAGGTATGACAGGATTTTCTCAAGCTGGTCGTTGGACGCCTGCGCGCCCACCATGGTGTCGGCGTCGAGCGGGTTGCCGAGTTTGATGTGTCGCACGCGCTCGATCGCGCGTTCCATGAAGCGGTCGTAGATGCTTTCGTGCACCAGGGCGCGCGACGGGCAGGTGCAGACCTCGCCCTGATTGAGGGCGAACATTGTGAAGCCCTCGAGCGCCTTGTCGAGGAAGTCGTCATCTTCCGACATCACGTCGGCGAAGAAGATGTTGGGCGACTTGCCGCCCAGCTCCAGCGTGACCGGGATGATGTTCTCGGACGCATACTGCATGATAAGGCGGCCGGTGGTGGTCTCGCCGGTGAAGGCGATCTTGGCAATCCGCTTGGATTGCGCGAGCGGCTTGCCGGCTTCGACGCCGAAGCCGTTGACGATGTTGAGCACGCCGGGCGGGAGCAGGTCGGCGATCATCTCGGCCAGCACCATGATCGACATCGGCGTCTGCTCGGCCGGCTTGAGGACCACGCAGTTGCCGGCCGCAAGCGCAGGGGCCAGCTTCCAGACCGCCATCAGCAGGGGGAAGTTCCAGGGGATGATCTGACCGACGACGCCGAGCGGCTCGTGGAAGTGATAGGCGACGGTGTCGTGGTCGATTTCGGAGATGCCGCCTTCCTGGGCGCGTATGCAGCCGGCGAAATAGCGAAAATGGTCAACCGCGAGCGGCAGGTCGGCGGCCGTGGTTTCGCGGATGGGTTTGCCGTTGTCGATCGTCTCGACCAGCGCCAGCGTGTCGAGCCGGCTTTCGATCCGGTCGGCGATCTTGAGCAGGACCAGGGAGCGCTCGGCGGGTGAGGTGCGGCCCCAGGCCTCGCGCGCCTTGTGCGCGGCGTCCAGTGCCAACTCAATGTCCTCGGCGGTCGAGCGGGCGACGGTGCAGACCACGCGGCCATCGATGGGGGAGATGTTGTCGAAGGTCTGCCCACGTGTGGCGGGCACCCAGGCGCCGCCGATGAAATTGTCGTAGTGCGGTCTGATCGCGATCTGTCTGGCGACGTCCGCGAGTGCTTTTTCGACCATTGGACCCTCCCTTTGTTGCGGCACTTCGGCCGTTCTGTCGGCGATTGTGCGCCCTGCGAGGCCACACGGTCCAGCAGGTTGAGTTGTCCGGCGGGCAACTTGCACGGACATGCTTCTTCGGTCGCGTGCACGCCCGCTATAGAGGAGACTCCACCGACCACGGAGTTTCCCTTCGATGCCAGCCGGCCTGCAGACCACCGCACGACGATTGGCCTCGCCGCAGATGCTGGCGCGTTTCGGGAGCCGGATGACGGAGTTCGGGGGTTTGCTGCTCGGCATCATCGGCGTGTCGCTGGCGCTGGCGCTTGCCACCTATGATCCAGCCGACCCGTCGTATGACACGGCGACGGTGGGGCCGGTGCACAATATTGCCGGCCATCCGGGGGCCGATATCGCCGACCTGCTGTTTCAGTGGTTTGGGGCCGCCGGCGCGTTGCCGGCGGTGGCACTGATCGCCTGGGCCTACCGGATCGCGTCCCATCGCGGGCTTGGCTCGTTGACGATCCGGCTCGGCGCGCTCTTTGCCGCCCTTCCCGCTTCGGCCGCGGTGGCGGGCGCGTTGCCGCGGCTGTTCGGCATGGTCGGACCAACATCGGGCCTGGCGGTCTGGCCGAGTAGTGCGGGTCCGGGTGGTGCCACGGGCGGCGCAATCGCCGCCACCCTGCTCGACGCGGGACGAAGCTTGCTGGGCCCACTCGGGGGCACGCTGATGTGGCTGGCCGGACTGGTGTTGGCCGGGCTTCTCGTGGTTTTAGCTCTGGGCTTGACGGCGCAGGAGTGGCGGGCGGGTTTGCGCGCCTCGTCCCGCACGGCGGCCCTTTCGCGACGCCTCGTTGGAAGGCACGCAAACCGTGAGCGTAAGCCCGCGGCGCCCAGCTCGCAGGGTGTGCCGGCTGTCAGGCCTCATCATGCGGTCTCTCTCGATCTTGACATTCCGCCGGGCGAGGTTGTCAGCCCGCCCGCGTCTTTCACGCGGGCG
>CAXUIA010000332.1:0-3094 GCA_964250835.1 uncultured Acetobacteraceae bacterium
GCGAGAGGACAGCGCCCTCGAGGAAGGCTTCGTAGAGTTCGCTCGGGAAGCGGGGGATGTCGTCGACGCGCGGGTAGATCATCGGGAACGGCCATCCGGCCGGGGCGGGACGGCCCCAGAGCTCGCCGTTGATGAAGTTCGCACAGCGGCCGATCCCCAGGCCCATCGGCACGATAACGGCAAGCCGGTCGGCGAAGAGCAGGGTCGGAATGCGGCGCTCGCGCGTGTAGAGGAGGATTGCGACGATCACGCCGAGGACGCCGCCATGGAAGCTCATCCCGCCGTGCCAGACCTGCGGGATGGCGAGCGGATGGGTGAGGAAGAAGCCGGGCTGATAGAAGAGGACGTAGCCGAGACGGCCGCCGAGGACGACGCCGAGCACGGCCCAGGTGAGGAAATCATCGACTTGGAGCATGTCGGCGACGACGGGCGGGCGCTGGCAGAGGCGGCGCATGAGGCGCCAGCCGATCAGCAGGCTGGTGATGTAGGCGAGCGCATACCAGCGGATCGCGAACGGGCCGAACGAGACCAGCACCGGGCTGAAGTCGGGGAAGATGAGCGGGTGCATGGGTGGTCCGATTACAGGTACGGGTCGTCGCGCGCGAGATGGCCACGGATGTAGCGGGCGATACCGGCCTCGAGCGTGGTGAATTGGCCGCGGTAGCCGGCGGCGCGCAGCCGGCCGATGCGTGCCTCGGTGAAGGATTGGTACTGTCCGCGTAAGCTGTCGGGCATGTCGACGAACTCGACGCGGCGTTCACGCCCCGCGGCGTCCGCGACCGCGTGGGCGAGGTCGAGATAGGAGCGGGCGACGCCGGTGCCGACGTTGAACAGGCCGTTCACATGAGGGGTGGCCAGCAGCCAGAGGATGACGTCGATGACATCGTCGACATGGATGAAGTCCCGCTGCTGGGCGCCGTCGGCGATGCCGGGCCGGTCGCTCCGGAACAGGCGGGCGGGCAGGCCCGCGCTGATCTCGTCGTATTTGCGCTTCACGACGGAGATCATGTGGCCTTTGTGATACTCGTTGGGGCCGTAGACGTTGAAGAACTTCAGGCCCACGCATTGCGGCGGCAGCGGGCAGCCGGTGCGGGCGCGTCGGTCGACGAGGCGGTCGAAGACGTGTTTGGTCCAGCCGTACAGGTTGAGGGGGCGAAGCTTGGCGAGCAGTCCGGGGTCGTCGTCGAAGCCGTGCGCGCCGTCGCCGTAGGTGGCGGCCGACGAGGCGTAGATCAAGCGCACGTCGTATTGAGCGCACCAGTCGAGAAGTGTTTCGGAGAGTGCCACGTTGGTGCGCCAGGCGTGGTCGGCGTCGCGCGCGGTGGTGTCGCTGACGGCGCCGAGATGGATGACCGCCTCGATCCTGGGATGGCCGGCGAGGAAACGGGCGAGGTCGTCCGGGTCGAGCAGGCGGGCCGGCGGGTGCGACGCGAGATTGCGCCAACGGTCGTCCGAGCCGAGCCGGTCGACGATGATGGCATCGGTTCCGCGCCCGTGCAGCCGCGCGTGAAGATTGGACCCGATGAAACCGGCGCCGCCGGTGACCAACATCATGATGGCCGCGTTATAGGCCAGGTCAGTGAAAGGTTGGAGCGATGAGCAGGCCAAAATTCATCGACGATCTTGCCGGCGTTGCCGGCGGGGCACTCTCGGCGCTGTCGGGGATCAGCGACGAGGTTGAGCAACTGGTGCGGGCGCGGATCGACGAGGCGCTTCGCTCGATGCGGCTGGTGCGTCGCGACGAGTTCGACGCGGTGCTGGAGATGGCGGGAAATGCGCGGGCCGGCCAGGAGGAGGCGATGGACCGGATCGCGGCGCTTGAGCGCCGGATAGGGGCCCTCGAAGGGGAAAACGCGGCAGCGGAAGGAGTTGCTCATGACCATGAGGAGGGCGGACTTGGCGGCCCGCCGGCTGCCATGCCCTCGTAGAGATGCCCGCTGATGAATTGGGCGACTTGCAGCCGGACGGGTTGACCCATACCCTTTCCCCGCCGGTGCGCGAGTCTGTTGAGCATCCGGTTCAAGGCCTTCCTCCAGCTGGGGAGACCCGCATGTCCACGCTGAGCCTTTCCCATAGCGACACCGCCGCCAATCCCATCGATCTGATGGAGCAGATCGTCTCGGCAAACGAATGGGCGTTTGATCGAAGAAGCGACTCCGAAATGGCGGCCGAGGCACCCGGCAAATGGTGCGATTACGGCTTGTACTTCAGCTGGTCCCGCGAAATCAGCGCGATGAACTTCACGTGCACGTTTGACCTGAAGGTGCCCGCACCGCGGCGCAGGGAGCTCTACGAACTGCTGGCCCTCGCCAACGAGCGGCTTTGGTTTGGACATTTCGGCATGGATCAGGATGATGGCATGCCGCTGTTTCGTCACTCCATCCTGCTTCGCGGGACACATGGTGCGTCAAGCGAAAGCCTTGAGGACATGGTCGACATCGCGATCACCGAGTGCGAGCGCTTTTATCCGGCGTTCCAGTTCGTGCTTTGGGGCGGCAAGGCGCCATCCGAGGCGATCGAGGCGGCGATGCTCGAATGCGCGGGCGAAGCGTAGTGTGACGGGATCGCCGCCTTGAGTGCGGCGGCGATCCCCCCGCTTCTGCTGATCGGTTGCGGGAAGATGGGCTCGGCGTTGTTTGCGGGCTGGGGGCGTGAAGGGCTGGCGCCGTCGTTGATGGTGGATCCGGTAGCCGGACCAGCGGAGCCGCCGCATCGGCGGGTGGAAAGCCTCCACGCTGTGCCGGATGACTTTCGGCCCGAGACGGTTGTTTTGGCGGTCAAGCCGCAGATGGCGGATCGCGTTCTGCCGGGGCTCGGCGCGCGGTTTGCGGGCGCGTTGTTCGTCTCGATCATGGCTGGGCGGACGGTTGCCTCGCTGCGTCACGCATCGGGTGCGCAGGCCTGGGTTCGGGCGATGCCCAACTTGCCGGCGTCCGTGGGGCGGGCTGTGACCGGAGCGTTCAGCTCAGAGACGGTGGCAGCCTCGCAGCGCGTTGCGGCCGACCGGCTGCTGGCGGCCGTGGGCCGGGTGGCTTGGCTTGATGACGAACGGTTGCTCGATGCGGTCACGGCGGTCTCGGGATCCGGGCCCGCC
>CAXUIA010000333.1:0-317 GCA_964250835.1 uncultured Acetobacteraceae bacterium
CGGGGGGGGGGGCGGGCACGGGGGGGGGTGGGGGGCCCGCCGCACCCGGGGGCCGGGGCTGGGGCGCGGGGGGGGGCGCCGCGGCCGGCGGCCCCGCCGCACCCTGCTCCGCCTGCGGGACCGACGGCCCCTGCAAGCCAGCGCTCCCATTATGGCCGAACACCATCTCCACGCTCGGCGGCTCGTTGGTTGCCGGCGGCCCTGCCGGCCTGCTCGCCAGCAGCAGCATGACCACGATGAGATGCGCCGTTCCCGAACCGGCCAGCCAAGCCGAAAGCCGCGATCGCCGGCGCCGTTGACGCGCCAGCGGCGTCTCC
>CAXUIA010000333.1:327-2647 GCA_964250835.1 uncultured Acetobacteraceae bacterium
CGTCTCCGCCGGCCCCAGCGACGAGAGTCCCCCTGCGTCCGCCGGCTCGGGCGCCGGCCTGAGCGAGACGCGATGCCCGGAATCGTCGACGTCGATCGTAGTCACCGTCTCAAGATCGCGGGCTATCTGCCATAATGCCATGCGATAAGGCCAGTGCTCTCGCCGTTCCGTTCCGGCAGGCACGCCGCCCCGCTTCTAGACGCCGCCCCGCGGCTCGTCGCAACCGCATATCCTGGCCATGACCTCGCCTCAGCTAGAAAGACACAGGCGCGCATTCAAACCGCGCGACGCCGCCAGCCGTCATCTCGCGACCGACCCGGAGTTCGCCGCGCTGATCGGCCGCGTCGGCCGCTGCGGCCTCACCCTTGACCGCACCCGCTCGCCCTACGAGGCCCTCGTGCGCGCCATCGCCCACCAGCAGGTGCACGGCCGTGCCGCCGAAGCCATCCTTGGCCGGTTCATCGCCCAGTGCCCGCACGTGCCCTTTCCTGAACCTCGCGACGTGCTGGCGCTTGGCGATGACGCGTTCCGCGTCGCCGGCTTCTCCGCCGGCAAGACCGCCTCGATCCGCGACATTGCGCTGCACGCCCACCGTGGCACCATTCCGACCCGTGCCGCCGCGGCGCGCTTGCCGGACCAGCATCTGATTGAGCAGCTGGTCGCCATTCGCGGCGTCGGCCGCTGGACGGTGGAAATGTTGCTGATCTTCACCCTGGGCCGCCCCGACGTGCTGCCGGTCGACGATTTTGGCGTCCGTGAGGGCTATCGCCGGCTGAAGGGACTCCCGGTGCAGCCCAGACCAAAGGAGCTCGCAATCCGCGGCCTGGCCTGGGCGCCGTTCCGAAGCACGGCTGCCTGGTATCTCTGGCGAGCCGCCGAGGAGGGCAGGGCGGTCAAACCGAGCGCTCTGACGATCTGACGGCAGCCACGAAGTCGCGCGCAATCGAGGCGAATTGCTCTGGCTGGTCGACATGCAGCCAGTGGCCGGCATCGCGGACTGTTGTGAACCGCGCACGTGGAAACAGCGAACGCGCCAGCGACATCCATTCCGGCCGTACGTAATCCGACTGCTCCGCCCGCACGAACAGCGACGGTCCTCCAAAGCGCAAGACTTGCGCCCATTCCGGCCAGCCCTCGACCTCCGCGACAGACGAGGCGATCTCATCAAGTCCGATTGTCCAGCGCGGCCGCTCTCCAACCGTCAGGTTCTGCAACAGCAACGCCCTGACTGCCGGTTCGGCGATCAGCTCCGACAACGCCGCATCGGCCATCGCCCGTGTCAGTCCCGGCACCAGCCTCAGCCCCTGCATGGCGCGTGCGAACCGCTCATTGCCGTGCGCGTAAGCCACGGGCGCGATGTCGGCCACCAGCAACCCCGCCACTCGGTCCGGATGGTCGAGTGCGGTGGCCATCCCTACCTTGCCGCCCATCGAATGCCCGACCAGCACCACGGGTCCGACCGCAAGCGCGTCCAGCGTTTCAACAACGTCATCGGCCATCGCCCGTAGATCGAGCCGCCCCGCTGGGCTCGATCCGTGACTGCGCAAGTCGAGGCCGATCACCCGGCCATCCGCGGAAAGCGCCCTCTGCAGCCGCCCGAGATTGCGCGCCTGCCCGAACAGTCCGTGCAGCAGCACGACCGGCGCCCCAAGTCCCGTGTCTGCGCCTGCCGACCCGGTCTCGACGACGTTCAGCCTCACCGCGTCATCGTCAGCACGATCTTGCCGATGTGCGAGCCCGCCTCCATCAGCCTGTGCGCCTCGGCCGCTTGCTCCATCGGAAACACGGCCTCTATCACCGGCCGAACCGATCCCGCGTCCAGCAGCGGCCAGACCTCCCGACGCAGGTCCTCAGCGATCACGGCCTTCTCCGCTTGCGTACGCGGCCGCAACGTCGAGCCCATCACGCGCAGCCGTTTCTGCATGATCGGCAGCAAGTCCACGCGCTCGGCCACGTTGCCGTTCGATGTGGCGATGATCGAAAGCCGGCCGTCCTTCGCGAGTGACGCGAGATTGCGCGCGAAATACGGCCCGCCCACCATGTCCAGCACCACGTCCACGCCGCGCCCGCCGGTAAACTCGCCGGCCGACTGCACGAAGTCCGCCTCGCGGTAATTGACCGCCGCATCCGCGCCGACCCGCAAGCACGCCTCGCACTTGTCCCGGCTGCCCGCGGTCGCCAGCACGCGCGCCCCGCGTGCCTTTGCGATCTGAATGGCGGTCACGCCGATCCCGCTCGACCCGCCATGCACCAGCAGCCATTCACCGGCCTGGAGTGCAGATCCGGCCCGCTCCAGCGGTGCGAATACGTTTGCCCACAC
>CAXUIA010000333.1:2657-3091 GCA_964250835.1 uncultured Acetobacteraceae bacterium
TGCCCACACCGTGAAGTGGTTTTCCGGCAGCGACGCCGCACCCACCCAGTCAAGCCCCGCCGGCACCGGAAGACATTGGCTCGCAGGTGCCGCGCAAAACTCCGCATATCCGCCGCCATTGACCAGGGCCGTGACGCGCGCGCCCTTCGACCAGTTCGCGCCATCTCCGACGCCGACGATCTCTCCCGCCACCTCCAACCCCAGCAGCGGGTTCGCTCCTGGCGGCGCCGGATAGCGTCCCTGCCGCTGCATCAGGTCGGGCCGATTGATCCCAGCCGCCTCAACCCGGATCAGCACCTCGCCTGGCCCGAAGACTGGCCGATCCATATGCCCGAGCCGAAGATTCTCGGCTCCGCCAGGTGCCACAAGTTCGACGAACCGCATTGGATCGGCCATCGACACGAAACCTGGGAGCCGCAGATTAGTTCTTCGAC
>CAXUIA010000334.1:0-2706 GCA_964250835.1 uncultured Acetobacteraceae bacterium
AGATCGGGCGGCAGCGAGGGCGAGTTGGCGGCGTCGAGACGCAGCTCGACCGCGGTCGCGACCTTGTTGACGTTCTGACCGCCCGGGCCCGACGCGTGAACAAAGCTTTCGGCGAGCTCGCTGTCGTCGATCGAGACGCTTCGTGTGACGGGAATGCGCACCCTTGGCTCCGAATCGCTGGCACCATGTAGCAGCTTGACGGTGGGAGTGCGGGAGTTGCGAGAGGATGAGGCGAGCGCGATCCTGACGATCGATCTCGACGCGGTCGTCGCGAACTGGCGGTTGCTCGCCCGACGGGTGGCGCCGGCGGAATGCGCCGGGGTGGTGAAGGCCGACGCCTATGGGTTGGGTCTCGATCGGGTGGCGCCGGCGCTGGCGGCAGCGGGATGCGAAAGCTTTTTCGTGGCACAGCTGGAAGAGGCGGTGGCGTTGCGTGCGCTGCTGCCGGGCGCGCGCATCTTTGTGCTCAACGGGCCGATCGCCGGGAGCGAGCCCGCCTACGCCGCGCACGCGCTGGTCCCGGTGATCAATGAGATCGGGCAGCTTGCGCGCTGGCGCGACGAGGCGCAGCGGCGCGAGGAGACGCTGCCTCTGTGCCTGCAGGTCGACACTGGGATGTCGCGGTTCGGAATGACGGGCGGCGAGGTGGAGCGGGTGGCGGGCGCGCCGGAGCTTGTCGCGGGATTGCGGCCGGTGCTGCTGATGAGCCATCTGGCGTGCGCCGATCAGCCCGGGCATCCGTCGAACGAGGCGCAACTTGCGCGATTTCGTGGGATCGCGGCGCGATTGAGGCCTGTCATGCGCGGAGCACGGCTGAGCCTCGCGGCGTCGTCGGGCGTGTTCCTGGGCCCTGCGTTCCACTTCGATCTGGTGCGGCCGGGGGCGGCGTTGTTCGGCGTGCCGCCGACGGCGGGGCTGCCGAACCCGATGCGGGCGGTCGTGCGGCTGCAAGCACGCGTGATGCAGGTTCGCTCGATCGAGGCGGGCGACAGCGTGGGCTACGGAGCGACGTTCACGGCGGCGGGCCGGATGCGGATTGCGACCGTGGCGGCGGGGTATGCGGACGGGTTCCTGCGGACGGGGAGCAATCGAGGTGCCGTGGCGGCGCTCGGACGGATCTTGCCGATCGTTGGCCTGGTGTCGATGGACAGCATCACGGTGGACGCGACCGCGCTGGGCGAGCGGCTCGCGGCGGGTGATCTGGTGGAGCTGATCGGGGCGGACCGGCCGCTGGCCGAGGTGGCGCACGATGCCGGGACGATCGGCTACGAAATCCTGACGGCACTTGGCGGACGCTACCTTCGTCGCGATCTCCCTTCCGTGGACGAGGCGGATCGGAGGGCGCTGGGGTGAGAGTGGTCGTGCTCGGGAGCGGCGTTGTGGGCGTCGCGTCCGCCTGGTATCTCGCCGTGGAAGGGCACGAGGTGGTGGTGGTGGACCGCCAGCAGGCGGCGGGCATGGAGCCGCGCTTTGCCAACGCGGGACAGGTCTCGCCGGGCTACGCCTGGCCTTGGGCGGCGCCGGGCATCCCGCTGAAGGTGGCGAAATGGATGCTGACGAAGCACTCGCCGTTCCGGCTTTACCCGCGCGCGGATCCGGCGATGTGGCGCTGGATGGCGATGATGCTGCGCCAGTGCAATTCGGCGTCCTACAGCGTCAACAAGAGCCGGATGGTGCGGGTGGCGGAGTATTCCCGCGAGTGCCTGCACGACCTGCGGCACGCGACGGGGATCGAGTATGATGGGAAGCAGCTCGGGCTGATCCAGCTGTTCCGGACGCCCAAGCAGTACGAGGCGGCGGCCAAGGACATCAAGATCCTGCATGAGAGCGGGGTCGCGTGCGAGCTGCTCAGCGCCGACGCGTGCGTCGCGCGCGAGCCGGGGCTGCACGGCGCGCGTGACCAGCTCACGGGCGGGCTGCTGATGCCGGGCGACGAGTCCGGTGACGCACACATCTTTTCGCAAACTCTGGCGTCGATGGCGGCCGAGCGCGGCGTCGAGTTCCGGTTCGGAGCGACGATCGAGGCGATCCTGACCGAGGGCGACCGGGTGACGGGCGTGCGGACCGACCGCGGCATGGCGACGGGGGATGCTTATCTCGTGGCGCTGGGCAGTCATGGCGCGCGTCTGCTCAAGCCGATCGGGATCGAGCTGCCGGTCTATCCGGTGAAAGGCTACTCGATCACGGTCCCGATCGCGAACGAGGACGCGGCACCTCGCTCGACGGTGGCCGATGAAAGCTACAAGGTGGCGATCACGCGGCTGGGGAACCGGATCAGGGCCGGTGGGACGGCGGAGCTGTCGGGTTACAACTCGACGCTGCGGCCGGGACGGCGGGCGACGCTCGAGCATTCTGTGGGGACGCTGTTTGCGGGCGCCTGCGACTTTTCGAAGGCGGCGTTTTGGACGGGGTTGCGGCCGAACACGCCGGATGGGACGCCGATCATCGGCACTTCCGGTCGGTATGAGAATTTGTGGCTCAATACCGGGCACGGGACGTTGGGGTGGACGATGTCCTGCGGGTCGGGACGGCTGGTGAGCGATCTTATCTCGGGGCGGCGGCCGAATATCGAGTATCAGGATCTTTCGATCGAGCGTTACGCGGCTTGAGGTCGAGTCGGGGCTCCGCCCCAAACGCGGGCGAGCCGGCTGACGGAGTTATGGCCGATGTGCATCGGCCAAACGGGCGGGTCTGGGGCCGCTGGCC
>CAXUIA010000334.1:2716-3087 GCA_964250835.1 uncultured Acetobacteraceae bacterium
TTGGCTGTTGGCTAGGGCCAAACGGGGGGGGGAGGGGGCGGGTGCCCCTGGCGGGGTTTGGGGCAGAGCCCCGACCTTACTGGTCCAAGGCCGCGAGCACGAAATCGAAGAGTTCGGTCGCGCGGTTGGTGCAGCCGAACGCGCCGTGCGCCTTGGCCTCGGCGATGTGGTCGGGACGGCGTGAGCTTGCGTAGATAATGAAGGGCGTCCGATTGCCGGCTGCTCGGAGTGCGTCGAGCAGGGTGTAGCCGGCGCGGATGTCGCCCAAGCGGGCCATGTCGGAGATGATCACGCCGAAGGGCAGCGCCGCCGCCTTGGCGAGCGCGTCGGCTGTGGTGGTCGCCAGCGTTATTCGTACGCCGAGGGCCTCA
>CAXUIA010000335.1:0-3079 GCA_964250835.1 uncultured Acetobacteraceae bacterium
GGACCAAAGCCGGTCCGCGGCTGCGTGACCGTATCGTCGACATCCTCAGCAAGCGCGAACTGCCGGGCCTCGCTCAGTCAATTATCTCCGAAAGTGCGATGACCCCGCGCACCTTCGCCGACGATTACCGCAGCCGCTTCGGCGCCGGCTTTTCCTTAGCACCCCGGCTGACCCAATCGGCCTGGTTCCGCCCTCACAATGTCTCCGAAGAGGTCGATGGTCTGTTTCTCGTCGGCGCCGGCACCCACCCAGGCGCCGGCCTGCCCGGCGTGCTGACGGCGGCCAAGGTCGTGGAGTCACTTCTCCGCAGACGCGAACCTCGGCCACGCTTGACCGCTACCCGGTCCAGTGCCGTGCTCCGCCCGGCGTGACGAACGCTTCTCAGCGTTAGCACTCCGGCAACATCCGGCTGCTAGCAACGTGATCTTCAACTCGATCCCGGGTCAACCTCATGACGGCTGGCGCCTCACGGCACGTGGACCTGGCCGATTACGAGCGCTTTGTCGCATTTGCATTCGCGGCGGCCGACCTCGTGGTAGAACTAGGGGACGATCATCGCACCGTCTACGCCGCCGGCGCGTTCCGAACCCATCTGGGGCGTGAGCCGGACGACGTTCTGCATCGTCCGATCAAGGAGCTTGTCGCCCCGATCGATCATGAACTGCTCGAAACCTCGCTCGCCGCCCTGAACGGATCGGGTCGTCTCACCCGCTGCGTGGTCCGGCTCGCCAACAAGGACCGAACCTGCGTCTCCCTGTCCGGCCTAGCACTGCCCTCTTCATCGACGCGGCTGTGCCTCGGCTTCTCGCTGCTTCCATCCCCGCTCGACGAGACTTGCCGCATCTCGCCCGGCGCGCTGTTGCGAAGGGCCGAGTCGTTCCTCCGCTCACGTGACGGCACCCTTGCCTTGCTCCAGCTGGTGGGGGAGGACGGGTCGGACATCTCGCTCAACGGTCAATTGGGCGCGGCGCTTCGGGCGGTGCTGCCGACCGGCCTGGCCGCGGATCTGTCTGCAGGGCGGATCGGCGTGATCGATGATGGTGCGTGCAACGGGGCTGATCTCGCTCAGTCGCTGATCGATGTCCTAAGCGAAAAGGGCATCAAGGCCAGGGTCATGTCGCACCAGCTTGATCTCGACAATCACGAGCTGACGCCGGTCCAGGCGGCGCGCGCGCTCCGTCACGCAATCGGCGTCTTCGCGCGCGACGGCGCCGTCGGCCTTCAGCGATCAGGCTTTACTGGCGGTCTGTCCGGCTATCTTCTTCAGGCCAGCACCCAGGCAGCCAATCTTCGCCGCGCCCTTCGCGAGCAGAGCTTTGATCTCGTCTATCAGCCGATCGTCTCGCTCGCCGACCGGCGGGTCGACCACTACGAGGCGCTGTTGCGTCCGCATCGGCTTGCGCTCGGAACGGCCAGAACGCCGCAGGATTTCGTCATGATGGTCGAAACCGTCGGCATGGCTGAGGAGCTCGCCCGCGCCGTTGCCCGCCGAGTGTGCGAGGCGGCCAGCGTAACCGGCCACGGCATCGCCATGAACCTCTCGAGCCAATCGATCCAAAATCCCGTCTTTCGTCACGAACTTTCCCAGTTGCTTGAGCACCATCGCGCCGCCGAACGGCGCATTTCGGTCGAAATGACCGAAACCGCCGAGATCGAGCAACTCGACGAGGCCGCCAGGTCGGCCGAGGAACTGCGCCGGATCGGCGTCTCCTTCGCGCTCGACGATTTCGGTGCGGGCAAGGCCGGCATCGACGTGCTGCGCGCGCTCAAGCCCGACATCGTCAAGTTCGACGGCTCCTACACCGAGGGCGTCGTCAAATCATCCCGCGACCGCGCCCTCTTCGCGGGCATGGTGGACCTGGTTCGCGCGACCGGTGCCCGGATCGTGGCCGAGCGTGTCGAGACCGAGCGTGAAACCAGCGAGCTGATCTCGCTCGGCGTCCGTTTCGGCCAAGGCTGGCTGTTCGGCCGCGCCGGCGCGCTCCCGCTCCACGCCCCATCAATCGAGCCGGCCCGTCCGAACGCCAGGCGTCGTCAGGGCGCAACCGAGATGTGGGGCTTTCGCCAGCGCTGAACGCCCGGCACATACGCTGCTATGCTCGTCTCTGCCCGCGCGAGGACGCCATGAACGATCAGTCGACCCATCCCGCCATCGCACCCGGCCGCGTCGCGGTCGTCACCGGAGCCGCCAGCGGCATCGGTCTCGCCGCCGCCGCCCACTTCGCCGATCACGGCATGCGACTCTGTCTCGCCGACATCGACCGCAACGCGCTAACTGCCGCCGCCGACACCCTGTCCGCCCGCGCGCTCGACCTTCTTGCTGTGCCGACCGACGTGTCGAAAGAGGACGACATACGCGCTCTGCACGACCGCGCGCTCGATCGCTTCGGCGAAGTGGCCGTCCTGATGAACAATGCGGGCAGAGAAGGGGGCGGCCAACTTGCAAGCTCATCCGCCCGCTGGCGTGAGATCATCGACACCAACCTCTGGGGCGTCATTCATGGCGTCCAGATCTTCACGCCCACCATGATCGCGCAGAACACCCCTTGCGCCATCATCAACACCGGCTCCAAGCAGGGCATCACCACGCCGCCGGGCGACACCGCCTACAACGTGTCAAAGGCCGGCATCAAAGTCGTGACCGAAGCCCTCGCCCACGATCTCCGCCAGGCGCAGAGCCAGGTCACCGCGCACCTGCTTATTCCAGGCTTCACCTTCACCGGCTTCACCCGCGCCAATGGCGCCACCACCAAGCCCGAGGCCGCCTGGACCCCCGAGCAGGTCGTGGACTTCATGGCTGCCGGTCTCGCTCGCAAAGATTTCTACATCCTCTGCCCTGACAACGACGTCACGCCCGAGACCGATCACAAGCGTATCCTCTGGGCCGCCGGCGACATCGTCCATAATCGCCCGCCCCTGTCACGTTGGCACCCCGACTGGAAAGACGTGTTCGCGCGCAGGTAAGTAAGACGGGGGGGCTGGCCGGGCCCCGGTGGAAGCCGCGCGCCCCCCCCCGCAGCGCCCTCACCACCAAGCGCGAAGGCGACACGGCCGAGCAGGTCTATGTGCTCGACATCGC
>CAXUIA010000336.1:0-1354 GCA_964250835.1 uncultured Acetobacteraceae bacterium
GCGTTAGGGGGAGACTTGCATGATAGCGATCGGGTTGCATGGCGGGTGTGGGGTGATGCCGCGGGGCGAGCTGCCGGAGGCGGAGTGGACGGCGGCGCGGGGGGATATCGGATCGGCATTGCGTTGCGGCTGGGAACTGCTGTCGCGCGGAGCAAGCGCGGTGGACGCGGTCGAGACTTGCGTGATGGTTCTGGAAGACTCGCCTCATTTCAACGCAGGGCATGGGGCGGTGCTGAACTGCGCCGGCGTGCACGAGCTCGACGCGGCGATCATGGATGGCGCGACCGGTGCTGCGGGGGCGGTGTGTGCGGCGCGCGCGATCCGTAACCCGGTGCGGGCGGCGCGCGCGCTGCTCGACCGCGGCGAGGCGCTGATGCTGGCCGGAACCGCCGCGGACGGCTTCGCGGAAGCGGCCGGGCTGCCGGTCGAGGCTCAGGGTTACTTTACGACGCTGCGACGTGTCGCTTCGCTTGGAGCATTGCGCTCGAACGGGCGGGCAGCGAGCGAAGCGGAGAAACACGGCACGGTGGGCGCAGTGGCACTCGACGCGAACGGGCACCTGGCGGCCGCGACTTCGACCGGCGGATATACCAACAAGCCGGAGGGGCGCGTGGGAGACTCGCCGATCATCGGGGCTGGGACTTTTGCCCAGGATGGGGTGTGCGCGGTCTCGTGCACGGGACAGGGAGAGTTCTTCGTCCGGCACGTGGTCGCGCACGCGATCGCCGCGCGCATGAAGTATCTGGGGGAGGACCTGGAGACGGCCTCGCGCTTCATGATCGAGATTGAGCTGGCGCCGCACCGGATCGGCGCGGGCCTGATCGCGATCGACGATCGCGGGCACGTCTCGGCGCCTTTCAACACGGAGGGCATGTTTCGCGGCTGGATCGGTCCGGATGGGGAGATGTTTGTGGCGACCCATCGGGAAAGTTAGGCACGGGTCGAGTTGGGTCTCCGCTACTCCCGGCCGTGACGGTGGCGATACCGGTTCCTCGAAACAGCCTCGGGGCTTTGCCCCGAACCCCGCTGGGGCCAGCGGCCCCAGACCCGCGACGTGTTGGCTGGGGCTTGATGCTTGCGGCGTTGTCAGAGCGTGTTGAGCACGTGTTTGGCGACTTTGGCGACGCAGCGCTCGAAGACGTCGAGGCTGTCGAAGGCATGTTGTTCTCCCTGGGCGGGGAGTTCGAGGATGGTGCAGGCGCCGGCGATCATGAGGTTGTCGGGCAGGCCGAAATCCTCGCTGGCGAGGTCGGGGATCGGGTCCGGCAACGCGGCGCGCTGACGGCGGCTGCGCTCGGCGAAGTCGGTGGGACTGTTGGAGTAGCCGAACACGGGGCGACCGCGGCCGAGGAAC
>CAXUIA010000336.1:1364-3071 GCA_964250835.1 uncultured Acetobacteraceae bacterium
GAGTGTGACGCAGTGATCAAAGATGTCGCGCCCGGCGACGAGGGTGTCGTCGCCCGGCGCGACGCCTCTAAGCCCGTGGGCGGCGCAGATCGTTACTTTACGCCGCCCGTGGACCGCCGCGTCCGGCAGGAACACATTCGGGCCCGCGAGGTAGGCCTTGATCATCCGCGGGCGGGGGGCCGCTGGCCCCAGCGTGGTGCAGGGGCGGAGCCCTTGGCCCTCATCCGGCCGTCGGCATCTGCGAAGAGGTCGCGTCCTCTCCGGCCGTGAAAACGGTAGGCTCGCTGACCAGGTGATAGAAGCGGCCCGAGAAGACCGAAAGCACTTCGAGCGTGGCCGCGTGCGCGGTGTCGCGGATCGGGCTGGTGACGCTTTCCTGCAACGCCGCGCGGCTCGGGAAATCCATTTCCATGATCATGGCGATCGCGGGCGCGTCCGCGTCGGTGTCCACCACGCGCTGCACGCGCACTGCGAGCACGTGCGGGAACTGGCGCCAGATCGGGTCGAGCCGGTCCTCGACCTGGCGGAAAAATGCTTCTTCCTGGCCGGTCTCGATCGTGCCTTCGAAGATGGCCGTGCGCGTGATCATGCGATGTCTCCGTTGCACCAGTCCTCGATCAGCGCGCGTGCGATGCTGAAGCGGGGCGGGATGTTGAAGTCTCGGTTGTGCCGGTCGCGTATGTCCTTGCGGGTGAACCAGCGTGCCTCGACGATCTCGTCGTCGTCGATGAGGATTTGCTCGTCGGCCGTTTCGGCGGTGAAGCCGAGCATGATGGAGGCGGGAAAGGGCCAGGGTTGGCTCGAATGGTAGCTGACGTTGGTCGTGTGCACGCCGCACTCCTCGAAGACTTCGCGGGCGACGGCGTCTTCGAGGCTTTCGCCGGGTTCGACGAAGCCGGCGAGTGCCGAGAACATGCGGCCGGGAAAGCGGGCGGCGCGTGCCATGAGCGCGCGCTCGCCGTTGCGGACGAGCATGATGACGGCGGGGTCGGTGCGCGGGAAATGATGTGCTCCGCAGGCGGTGCACTCCATGACGTGACCGGCCTCGATGGGGCGGCAGGCGGCGCCGCAGACCCCGCAGAATAGGTGGCGGCGGCGCCAGTTGATCATGCCGCGCGCATGGACGAGAGGTGCCAGCTCGTTGTTGGCGATTGAGGCGGCGGCGCTGCGCAGGTCGGTGAGCGTGCCGCCGAAAGCTTCGGGATCGAAGGGTGGCTCGCCGTCATCGCCAAGATCGAGGGCGAGGACGGGCGTGCCGTCGCGAGTGCCGAGCAGCATCCAGGGGTGGCTGTCAAGACGGGCGGCGATGGTTGGAGCGTCGGCGCGGCGGAGCAGCAGGGCGCGTTGTCCGTCGAACGCGACCAGGTGGTTCCGGCCGTGGACCGGCACGATCAGGGTGTCTGGGTCGTGGAGTGCCGCGTCGATGAAGGCCTTGTCGCGGCGACGGTCGCTGGCACGGTCGATGGCGCCGCCGGTCGCGCTTCCTTCGATGAGAGGGATCTCCATGGCAGGGCAAACGTGCGCCGGCGGGGTCCGGTTCGGCGCGGTGCGTGACGGCCTTGCTCGCACCCCCCGCTGACATGATATGGGTCGGTCGGGAGGTCGGCGGCGGACGGGCAGCTCGCCGACCCGGTCAGGTCCGGCAGGCAGCAGCCGCCCCGCGGCTCCGCCCGGGTCGATCGTTCGGCCTCCCACCGGGCGTCCCGG
>CAXUIA010000337.1:0-3063 GCA_964250835.1 uncultured Acetobacteraceae bacterium
TGAGGCCTGCGTGGCCAGGCCGATCGCCGTGGTCAGCTGGGTCACCGCCTCGCCCAGGGTCGAATCCGCTACCTGCAACCTGCCCGTCTCCGTCGTCGCCACCTGCACAAAGCTGTCCTGCTGGCTGATCGCCGTGTTCAACAGCGTACTCTCCGAGGTCACCGTGGGGTCGGTGGAAAGGTCGGCCACCCGCAGCCCGCTCGAAAGCTCGGCCGTCAGATTGGCCTGGCTCTGTTCGCTTGCATCTAGACTCAGCGAAAGATTCTTAACATAGTTCGGATCGACTCTCACGGCAACCACTCCTTTGGGGACCCCTCAGTTACGTTGATGCATACCACGCTAGTTCACGGCCGATTCCACGCCCAGATTCAACGAGTCCGCCAGCAGCTGGTCGACGATGGTAAAGATCTTCGCCGCCGCCTCATACGACCGCTGGTACTGCGTCAGGTTCGACGCCTCTTCGTTGAGCGACACCGCCGACACCGAGTCTCGTTGCGTCGTCAACTGCGTCAACGCCGCCTGCTGCACCGTGTTGTCGGTCGTCGCCGCCGCCGTGTCGCTGCCGATCTGCGACAAAAAGGTAGCAAAGAAGTTCGACGGCGTCAGCCCGCTCACATTCGTCTGCTGGGCCAGGGCCGCCAGCGCCGTCGCGTGGCTTGCGCCCGTAGCCCCTTCGCCTAGCGCCGCCGCCGCGATGCTGTTTGCCGTCACGCCCGGAGCAAGCGAAATCACCGACGCCGCCGTCGCCGCGGCCGCCGGCACCGCAAAGAGCGGCTGGCCCGGGTTGCCGCTGCCGTCCAGACCCACCGTGTTCTGCGTGTTCACCGCCGTCGCCACACCATACGCCAGGTTGTCCAGCGTCGACTGGTAGCTCGGCACGTTCACGTCCCGCGCTTTCAGCGTCCCGCCCAGGCTGCCGCCGGCGATCTGCGACGTAATATCCACCCCGCCGAATCCCGCGATCAGATGGGTTGTCCCGCTCACCTGCGAGGTGGTGATCGCATACGACTGCTCCGCGCTCACCAGCAGCGCGCCGCCTGTGGTCGTCAGGCTGATCCCGTTGTTCTCCGTCGAGATCTGGTCCAGTCCGATCAGCTTCGACAGGCTGGCGATCGCTGTCTGCCGCTGGTCTTCAAGCACCCCGGCGTCCGCGTTCGGCGAGTAGGAAGCAATCTGTTTGTTCAACGACGCAATCTGCGAAGTGAGGTTGTTCACCTGGGTGGTGATGCTGTTCACCTGCTGATCCAGCTGGGCCGAGGTATTGGAAAGCTGCGCCGAGGCCTCATTGAACGTCTCCGCCAGGCTGGTCGCCGCGCTCAGCACCGCCGTCCGCGTCCCGGTGTCCGAGGGATTCGTCGCAAGCGTCGAAAACGAGTTGTAAAAGCCGTCCAGCGCCGCACCCAGCGTCGTCGTCGACGCCGAAGTGGTTGATGCCGTCAGCCCAAAGATATTCTGCACCTGCGTCAGCGTCGCGTTCAGGTTGTCGCTCTGCGAGGCCGTCTGCGTCTGCTGCTGCACCCGCTGCTCCAGCACCCGGTCGCGCACCGAGGTAGTCGTCTCCGATGCCCCTTCCCCGTAGGCCGTGCCGTTGATCGTCACGTAATCCTGCGTCTGAAACGTAGCTACCTCGCGCGTATACCCAACCGTGTTCTGGTTCGCGGTGTTATTGGCGGTTACGTTCAGCGCCGCCTGGTCGGCGGTCAGCGCGTTGCGCGACAGGTTCAGCAGTGAGGTCAAGGTAGCCATGGGTATCGTCTCTCCGGTCCTGCGCGTTCGTCCTTCGTGTATCCATTACCTTTAAATTCACCGCGGTCGCCTTCAGCATCGCCTGCAACAGGGTATGTTTCTGCAACAACTCCGCCAGCGTCTCCCGGCTCGCCGTCAATCCCTGCGCGCGGTACTCCGCCGTCACAGTTCGAATGCGCTGCTCCAGCGACTCCAGGCTCTCGGCGTCGAACGCCGTCAGCCCTTCGACCGCCTCGTCCAGGCTCCGGCTCAGCTCCCGCCATCGTTCGCGTACCGTCATTTACTCTCCCAGCAGAGACTGCAACAGCTTGCCCGCCACATCGCTGGACGACACCTGGTAGGTACCCGAGGCAATCGCCTTTTGCAAGTTCGCTACCTTGTCCGCTCGTACATCGGGCACCGAAAGCGCCTTGGTCACCAGACCGCTCGCCAGACTGAGGCTGGCCTGGTCCGCTTTGATCGCCGTCGCCGGCTGGCCCAATTGCGATACGGTGTTTGGAGTGGTGGATTGCGGCCCCGCATGCTTCACGGGAGTAGCGGCCTCATTCTGCGAGAGCCGGTTGACGTGGGAGAAGGAGTAGATCGTAGCGTCGCTCATACTCTTAGAAATCGGCCATTTCGCCGCAAACTTCAGTACCGGTACTCATAATTGCTTGGTTAGGCCAGCCTTCGGTCATCCTCTTTGGTAACACTCGCGATCACCATCTTGGCGATACCCAGCCCGCCCTGCATCGAGATCGCCTTCGCTACCGCCTCCGTGCCGAAGGTCCGGAGCGTGTCCCCGGAGTTATCCTCATTCTCGCCCTCCCCGCCAAGCTCGTCCTTGCCGGTCTGCATCCCCTTCAGCATCTCCTGCAACAGCATCCCCTCAAACTGGTGCGCTGCATCCACCAGCTTCGCGTGTTTCGCCGCCGCCGGATCCAAACCGGGCAATCCCGGCATCGCTTGCAATCCCTGAACTGTCGTCATAACACCTCAATCTCCGCTTCCAGCGCCCCCGCCGACTTCATGGCCTGCAGGATCGAGATCACGTCCCGCGCCGTCGCTCCGATCTGCTGCAAACTCCGCACCAGGTCGTCGACCGTCGCGCCCTGCTTCAGCTCGATCCGGTTCACCGGCTTATCCTTCGCCGTTACCTGCGTGTTCTGCACCGTCTGCGTCGTCCCCGCGCCGAAGGCATTCGGCTGCGACACCTGGAACTCGCTCACAATATTCACCGTCAGCCCGCCATGCAGGATCGACACCGGCTGCAGCACCACCCGCCCGCCGATCACGACCGTGCCGAGCGAGCGTTCCGCTTGCGAACCCGGATCGAGC
>CAXUIA010000338.1:0-3061 GCA_964250835.1 uncultured Acetobacteraceae bacterium
GTCTTCGTGAGTTCGCACGCCTCCGGGATCGCTTGGAGGCTATGGCGCGGACGGAGTGTGATCAGCGCCACCGGCTCGATCATTTGTCCTGGGACCAGAACGACAAGCCAGCGCTGCAGCAGCACGGCGAGTACAATGACAGCCTCGGTGATCGCGAAGCTCGCGCCGAGGCAGACGCGTGGGCCGGCGCCGAACGGGATGTAGGCATAGCGGTCGCTTGGGGCGGCGCGGCTCGGGTCGAAGCGTTCCGGGTCGGGCCAGAGCGTCGGGTTGCGGCCGAGGAGCCAGGGCGAGATCAGGACGACGGCGCCTTTGGGGACGGCGACGGCGCCGTGCCGGGCCGGGCGGCGCGGGTGGCGTGTCATGGTGCGGGCCGGCGGATAACGGCGGAGCGTCGCGTCGATCACGGCGCGGGTCAGGCGGAGCTGCGGGATGTCGGCGTCGGTGGGCGCGCGGCCGGCGAGAACGGTGCGGAGTTCATGACGCAGCGCCTGCTCGACGTCGGGGTTGGCATCGAGCAGGGCAAACGTCCAGGCGAGCGTGGCGGCGGTGGTTTCGTGGCCGGCGGTGAAGATGGTGGCGATCTCGTCGCGGATCTCGGTCAGCGTGGCGCGGCCATCATCGCGGGCGGCGACCAAGTGAGTGAGAAGGTCGTCGGGAGGATCGGTCCGAGCGCTTCGACGAGCGACCATGCGGTGGATGCTGTCGGTGAGACCTCCGGCGAGGGCGCGCGCCTCGCGCTCGCCGCGGCGCGGGATCCAATCCGGGGCACCGAGAAAGTCGAGCAGGCTGGGACGGAGCGCCTTTTGATACCTTTCGGAGGCTTCGACGAGTGTGGCGACGTCGGCGCGGCTTTCGGCGCCGAACATGGCGATTGTCATGATGGCGAGCGTCAGATCGGAGAGCGCACGGCTGAGGTCGATGGGGCCTGGCGTGCGTTCCCATCTGCGGCAAAGCTCCTCGGTTTCGGCGACCATGGCGGGGATGAAGCCGTTGACGTGACGCGCGACGAAGCTGGGGGCGACGAGTTGGCGATGGCGTTTCCAGGTCTCGCCATCCGAGGTCAGCAAGCCGTCGCCGAGGGCGGGTCTGAAGAGCCGCTTGGCGATCGGGCTCTTGCCGTAATTCGCGGCGTTTTCGAGCAGGACGTGCTTGGCGAGCGCGGGCGTGTTGGCGGTGAACATGGGACGGCGTCCGATCCGGACGCGGGTGACGGGGCGCGCGTAGGCCTCGTCGGGCCAGACGGAGATGAAGTTCGCCTGCAAGCGGCGCAGGAACTGCAGCGGCCGCAGCGGGCCGGGTGGGCGCAGGGCGCGTGTGTGCTGGTCCATTGGTTGGGTGCCTGAACTTGAAATTCGTGGAGTCAGACTTGGGCTAATATGAAGCGCTTCAGGCACTTAGATAACGCGGCAGCCACGGGTTCACGCGGGTCTGAGGCGGCTCGCCCCAGTGGGGGCCAGGGGCAGAACCCCCGGGGGCTTTTCACTGAAACGGCGCGAGCAGGGCTTCGGCTTCGGCGAACAGGGCGGGGTCGACGGTGCGGCCGGAGGCGGCGGCGTTTTCGTCGATCTGTTCGGGGCGGGAGGCGCCGATGATGGCCGATGCCACGTTCGGCTGGCGCAGAACCCAGGCGAGCGCGAACTGGGTCAGGGTCATGTCGGCGCGTTGAGCGATTGCCTTCATGTCCTGGACTGCCTGCAGCACCGGGCGCTCGAGCCATTGGCGGCGGAAGTGCATGTTCATCTTGTCGTCGACGGCACGGCTGTCGGCGGGGTGTGGGCCGTCGGGCAGGTATTTGCCGGTCAAGATGCCTTGCGCGAGCGGCGACCACACGATTTGCGAAATGCCTGATTTTTGACAGAGCGGAATGAGCGAGGCTTCGGGCTTGCGCCAAAGCATCGAGTATTGCGGCTGGCTGGAGACGAAGCGCTCGACATCGGGAAGTTCGGCTGCTTCGACGATCTGGTCGACCGGCCATTCGGAGAAGCCGAGATAGCGGGCTTTGCCTTGTTTGACGATGTCGGTGAGGGCCTGCATGGTTTCACCGAGAGGCGTTTGTTCATCGAAACGATGGCATTGGTAAAGATCGACGTGGTCGGTCTTGAGGCGGGTGAGGCTGGCGTCGATCTGCTTGAGGATCTGGGCGCGCGATAGGCCGCTGTCGGTGTCGCTCATCGGGAAGAAGACTTTCGTCGCGAGCACGTAGCTGTCGCGCGGACGCCCGGAGAGGACTTCGCCGAGCACCGTCTCGGAGGCGCCGCGGCCATAGACGTTGGCGGTGTCGATGAAGTTGATGCCGACGTCGAACGCGCGGTGGACGCAGGCAACGGCCCGGTCGCGCTCGACGCCGCCCGAGGTGGTGAGCCAGGTGCCGAATGAGATTTCGGAAACGTGCAGATCCGAATTGCCGAGCTGGCGGAGCTTCATGTCTGGTTCCTATTGAACGAGCTTGAATTCGCCTTCGAGGCGGAGTGCCACGTTGTCGCCGACGAAGGGGACGTATTGAGAGATGCCGAAGGTGGAGCGGCGGACGATCGAGGCGCCATCGAAGCCGACGGTGTACTGCTTGTCGACAGGGTCGACGCCGGCGTTGTTGAAGGTAACGCTCAGGATGATCGGGAAGGTCCTGCCGCGCAGGGTGAGGTCGCCGTCAACGCGCGCGGTTTGCGGGCCGTTGATCGTGATCTTGGTGGCCTTGAAGGTGGCTTGCGGGAATTTCTTGCTGTCGAACCAGGCGTCGCCCACGAGTTCGGCGTTGAGCTTCGGGTTGAGCGCGTCGACGGTGCTGGTGTCTACAGCTGCGCTGAGTTGGTCGCGCGCGACGTCTTTGGGGTCGAGCGTGAGGTCGGCGGTGACGCCGCCGAACATGCCCATGTAGGTGGAAAAGCCGAGATGGTTGACCGACCAGGTGATCTTGCCGTGCGCCGTGTCGAGCCGGTAGCGGCCGGGCCTCACGTCGAGTGCCTTGGCGGCGACGGTCACGCCTGGCGCGATCGCGTTAGGGCTGGCGGGAACGGGCGCTGAAGCGGGCTTCGCGGCCGGCGGGGCGGGTGCTGCTGGC
>CAXUIA010000339.1:0-3040 GCA_964250835.1 uncultured Acetobacteraceae bacterium
CTCTGTCCGCGTGACAGTCTTCTCACGATCACGCCAAGGAAGCTGCCGACGAAAAGTAATAAGAACAAGGCGGTGATCGCCAAATGTCTTGTCCTCCGAGGCCAGGCGAGCGAAGTGCGCTGCGACCAAGTCCCTACGCAAGGCCGCGCATGCGGCGGAGTGACCGATGGCTCCCTACGACGAACCGCTGGCCCGTATACGACCCGACGATGCCGTCGAACGCCTCGCGCAGATCCTGGCCGAGGGCGGCCATTGCGACGTGCGCACGCTCGACCGCGGCCGTCGCATGGCGGCCGAAACCGGCGGCCGCCTCGACACGGTGCTGGTCCAGTTGGGCCTCGTCTCCGAGCGTGACATGGCCAGCGCCTACGCCTCCCTGCTCGGCCTCTCGATCGTGACCCCGTCCGACTACCCCGACGAGCCCGTGCTCGGCGAACGACTGGCGCCGCGTTTCCTGCGCAGCGCACGCACGCTGCCGCTGCGCTACGACGAGGTCAGCCGGCGCACCACGCTGGCGATGGTCGACCCGCTGGATGGCTTTACGCGCAGCGCGGTCGCCGCCGCCACCGGCTCGTCGGTCGAGATCGCTGTCGCGACGCCGATCGAGCTCGAAGCGGCCTTTGAGCGGCTCTACCCGTCGGGAGACGCCGCCGGCGGCGCGCTCGACCCGGACGCGATCGAGTCCGCCGACGCGCCGCTCGAAGAGGACACCGAGCGGCTCAAGGATCTGGCCTCCGAAGCGCCGGTCATCCGCATGGTCAACGGCATCATCCAGCGCGCCGTCGAGACGCACGCGTCGGATATCCACATCGAGCCGTTCGAAGACGGCCTGCGCGTGCGCTACCGCTATGACGGCCTGCTGCACGAGGCCGAGACGCCGCCCGGCCGGCTGGCGGCCGCGATCACGTCGCGCATCAAGATCATGTCCAAACTCGACATCGCCGAGCGCCGCCTGCCCCAGGACGGCCGCATCAAGCTCGCCGTGCGCGGCCAGGAGGTGGATTTCCGTGTGTCGACGATCCCCTCGCTCTGGGGCGAGACGGTTGTGCTGCGTATTCTCGACCGGTCGGCCGTTGCCTTCGACTACGACCGGCTCGGGATGGCCAAGCCTCTCGTCGCGCAGTTCAACAAGGCGCTCGCGCTGCCGAACGGGATCGTGCTGGTCACCGGCCCGACCGGCTCGGGCAAGACCACCACGCTCTACACCGGGCTGCTCGGCCTCAATTCGGTGGAACGCAAGATCGTCACCATCGAGGACCCGATCGAGTTCCAGTTGCGCGGGATCAACCAGGTGCAGGTCAAGCCGCAGATCGGGCTCAACTTCGCCTCGCTGCTGCGGTCGATCCTGCGCCAGGATCCGGACGTGATCATGGTGGGCGAAATCCGCGATCTCGAAACGGCGCAGATCGCCGTCCAGGCGGCTTTGACGGGCCACCTGGTGCTCTCCACGGTTCATACCAACTCGGCGTCCGCCACCATCACCCGCCTGCGCGACATGGGGCTGGAGGACTACCTGCTCACGGCCGTGCTGCGCGGCGTGCTCGCCCAGCGCCTCGTGCGCCGCCTCTGCAAGCAATGCCGCCGCTCCGAGCCGGCGCCGCCGGACCTGGTGGAGCGGTTCGGGCTTGCGCCGCGGGCCGCCCGATTGGGACTGCCGTCGCACGTGGAGCTCTGGCATCCGGTCGGCTGCGCGCACTGCCGGCAGACGGGGTTCGCCGGGCGGCAGGCAATCGCGGAGTATCTGGTGCCGGACGAGGAGCTGGAGCGGCTGATCTTCTCGCGCGCCGATCACACCGAAATCGAGCGCGCGGCGGTCGCCAACGGGATGCGGACGATGTTCGACGCGGGGCTCGACGCGGCGCTGGTTGGGGATACGACGATCGAGGAAGTGGCGCGGTCTATCCGGGCTGCGGAGGCTTGAGGGGGGGGGGGGGGGGGGGGGGGGGGGGGGGGGGGGCGCGGGGGGGGGGGGGGGGGGGCCGCCGCCCCCCACCCCGCTGGGCGCAGCGCGCCCAGACCCGCCTGGGTTTTCTCACAACACCCGATTGCTCGGACAGCTTGCCCACGATCTGTAGTTGGGCAACCTCTCAAGTTGTTGGACAATTAAGGTCCAAGGTGAACAGGTTCAGCCTGTCAAGCATTGCTAGATGGAAGACCGGTGTCTTTCACATCGTCTATTTTGACGGTGATCGAAACCGGATCGGGAGTGCGAGCGCATTTTTAGCGCGCGAGCATCTTATTACGAAAGGTCATGCCTATGACTGTCCTCCCGAGACAGCAAGTGTGTTGATACGACAAGAACAAGGTATAAGTCAGATCCCTAGTGTCCAACTCAGCGCTGATGAGTCTAAGCGAAGGCGAGTAGTGGCTTAGCCGAAGGAGGAGTATTACTATGCGGCGCTACGCCTTGATGAGCTGAAGTCATCTTCTCTCTAGATGGGTTCGCGAGCGTCAAGGTCGGAGACGAGGTCTGCTTTTTTGGCTATCGTTTCGATGCTGACGAATAGGCGCTTCATTGTGGATACTTGTCCGCGTCGTATAAACGTAACAACGTTCAAGTCTTTCAAGTTGATGCCAGTGTCAATTCGGGAAACTCTGGAGGCCCACTGCTTGACGCTGATGGTAACGCAATCGGTTTGATTACTCGTCGAGCGACCGGGTTTACGTCCGCCTTCTCGGCATTTCGTTCCACTATCAAAGCCAACATAGACCATCTGAGCGTAATTTTTCCACCGGGTGGCGTAGATGTCTTCTTTCACGGGATCTCGTACTCGCACGTTCTGAATGCGAGTCAGTCGCAGCTTCTGCAGCTTGCAGACGAGCTAGAGCGTTCCTCGAATGTCGGAATCGGCTACGGCTTCTCGACACAGCATCTCGTGGAGGATCTCGCTTCGAGCGTTTGACGTCAGCACCCACACCTGTTGATCAAGACTGTCCGTTACTGAGACGGCCGTGTTTTCATGCGGATGCCCGGCCTGATCGGCGTGAGTGTCGAGGAGCAGCGGGACATGTGACCACAACAAATGCGGGTCTGGGCGCG
>CAXUIA010000340.1:0-1606 GCA_964250835.1 uncultured Acetobacteraceae bacterium
GATCCGCGGCCCAGGGCTCGCATGAACTCCGCCGCCGGCAGCCCTTCCGACACGGCACCCAGATCGAGCCCGCCCAGCGCCGGCGGCAGCGGCGCCACCAGCGCTCCCACGTCCCGCAGCGCGGCCAGTGATCGTTCGGGGAAGCCGCCATTCGCGTCGACCTCGTCCGCCTCCGCACGCATCAGCGGCGTGAGCTCGACGATTCGCTGGAGGAACCGCGCCCGCTCGTGCCCACTCTCCACCGCATCACCCATCCCGCGTGCCCTGTTGCAAGGCGCATCACCAACAGGCACTCCAACGCCCCGCGAGAGGAGCGGATGCTCATGCCCCGCCGAGCGATCAAGTCCGCCCGCTACGCCGACCCCACACGCGCCGCCGCCTTCGACCTCCTCACTGCCGTCGCCGAGCGCCGGCGCACGCTGGAGGAGGCGCTCGACGAGCTGCCGCCTCTCGACCTTCGCGATCGTGCGGCCGCCCACCGCGCCGCCGCCGCCGTCCTCCGCCGTCTCGGCACGCTCGACGCGATCCTCGCGCCCTATCTCGCCAAATCACCGCCCGAACATGTCCGCACGATCTTGCGGATCGGCGCTGCCGGCCTGCTCCTGCTCGACACGCCCGCCCATGCTGCCGTCGCCACCGCAGTCGAACTTTGCCGCGCCCGTGGCTTCTCCCCGTTCGCGTCATTGGTCAATGCCGTCCTGCGGCGGGTGGCACACGATGGTGCGTCGGCACTCGCCAACCTTGACTCGCCCCGGCTGGACACGCCGTCTTGGCTTTGGAGCTCCTGGGGCGAACGCGCCCGCGACATCGCGAACGCGCACCAGCATGAAGCTCCGCTCGACCTGATGATACGGCCCGGCGCACAGCCGCCGGCTGACGCCGCGATGCTGCCGAACAACGGCGCACGGCTGCCCGGGGGCATCCGCGTGCCGGAACTGCCCGGCTTTGACGCCGGCGCGTTCTGGGTCCAGGACCTCGCTGCCAGCTTGCCCGCGATACTGCTCCACGCCGCGCCGGGCGAGCGCGTGTGCGACCTGTGCGCCGCGCCGGGCGGCAAGACCGCCCAACTCGTCCTGACCGGGGCCGACGTCACCGCCCTTGATCGTGACCGGGGCCGCCTCCGCCGCCTGCACGAGAACATGGCCCGCCTCCGGCTGTCGCCCGACATCATCGAGGCCGACGCACTTGAATGGCGCCCCGCCGAGCCGTTCGACGCGATCCTGCTCGACGCTCCATGCAGCGCGACCGGCACGGCGCGTCGCCACCCTGAGATGCTGCGTTTGCGCCGCCCGCAAGACATTCCGACCCTTGCCGGTCGTCAGGCTGCCCTGCTCGCTGCCGCCGGCGCTATGCTCCGGCCCGGCGGCCGCCTCGTCTACGCCGTTTGCTCCTTGCAACCGGAGGAAGGGCCCGGCCTCGTCGCGCACGCGCTGGCTACCGGCGGATGGGGCCTCGACCCGATCCGGCCGGATGAACTGCCCGGGTTGGAGAGCTGCGTCACCACCGCCGGTGTGCTGCGCACCGATCCCGGGATGCCGCCGGGTCTGGATGGGTTCTTCGCGGCGCGGCTGATCCGGTAGGCGGGGGGGGGGGGGGCGGGGCCCCC
>CAXUIA010000340.1:1616-3039 GCA_964250835.1 uncultured Acetobacteraceae bacterium
GGAGGCCGCGGGGGCGGGTGGGGTGCTTCGCGGCGGGGGTTATCCGGTCGCCCTGGGGCCCCGCCCCGGACCCCGCTGGGGCCGGCGGCCCCAGACCCGCCTGCCCATGGCGTCCAGCCGTGTCAATCGTTGGCGCGAAGCGTCCTGAGGCAGCGCCGCCGCCGGTCCAGAAGCCGGGGGTCGCGGACCGTGTCGAGCGCCGCGATCGCGCGGTTGCGGTACCGCTCGTTGGCGCCCGGTGGCGGTTCGATGAACGGGACACTGCAGACCCGGTCGATGCTCAGCACGATGTCGACCGCGTCCGTGGGCGGGTAGGGCGCGGTGGACACGACCTTGAGCACCGCTGCCGGATTGCGCGGCAGCGCGTAGGCGAGCGCGATGCCGAGTCCCTCACCGGTCGCGCCGTCGGTGCCGGGGGCCAGCAACGGAGCAAGGCGCACCCAGGCCGGCGCCCCGGTTCCAATCAGGTCGACGATCCGGTCAAACTGATGGGCTTGGGTGAAGCGCTGCACAACCGACCGGGCGCCGTCACGAGAGATGGCTGCGCGAACGGCGGAAGCGGTCGGGTCTGCGGCGTGGCCGCTCGACGTGATTGCGGCGAGCATCAAAGCCGCCGCAACCGCGCCCGCGACCGACCGGACGAGATTACGGCACAACGTGCAAAGTCTGGCCAGCCAACTGGTGCCGGACCGAGGGCGGAAGGATGATGCACCCTTCCGAATCATCTGGATTGCCGTCTCTCCGTCCACCGTGGATCTCAAGATCGGTGCGGCCGTGAGTGTCTGTGCCTGGTTGTGGTGTCAGGCGCTCCGCACCTGGGCCTGTATTTGGGCTGTTGAACTGCGGTCCGACCGTGTAGTCGCCCCGCGGAACGGGGCCGACATTCTGGACGCCCTCCATATCTGGATTGTCACGACCCTGTCCCACAGCACCGCTGTGTCCCGTCGCGACGTATTGGCCGTCATGGGTCAGCTCGCCGGTGGACTGATGGTAGACATAACCCTGTGGCTCTGGCTGCGGTGGCTGCGCGGGGGCCGAACTTGCTGAGGAGGCCTGCGGGCCACCTGAAGTGGCAGATTGAGTCGTGTTCTGCGCCACAGTGGCCGTGGTTTCACTACCTACCTCAGCACCTGTGCCTGTTCCAGCGTCGGCGAGGGCACTCTGCCAGCTCAGGCTGGCGGCAGCCCTGTCGGAGGAAGAGTCGGTGTCTGATGCATCGTAGTCCGCGCTCACGCCGCTCACGCCATCCATCTATTTACTCCTGCGTTCGCTTCTTGTGACATCAGCCTAATCGTAATTTCCCTGAGTGGGTCAACCCGCATTTCCACTTAGAGCAACTGTTCATCGATCTGTCTTTTTTGCCCACCGCTCGCGCTGTGTTCGCTCGACAAAGTGGGTCTGGGGCCGACCGGCCCCAGTGGGG
>CAXUIA010000341.1:0-3034 GCA_964250835.1 uncultured Acetobacteraceae bacterium
CGTCTGGGCCTTCACCTGTCCGCCCACCACCGGGAGCCAGGATAGTTGGGCAACCGCCGCCGGCCAGTTCCTCGTCCAGCAGCAGACCACCACGACGGCTTCGATCTCCCCCGGCCAAACCTCCGTCGCGCTGCTCTCCGGCTCCGGCATACAGAACGGGGAGATGATCGCCTCTGGCAACGGTCTCCCGGTCTGGCCTGACGGCACCACCGTGACAATCTCGGGCAACACCGCGGTATTTTCGTCGGCGGCCATTGGCGGTCAGGCGTCCGGCGGCACGCTCGTCTTCGGCACCAAGACCGCCGGTGCGACAACCACCCCGATTGAGATCCAGCGAGAGCAGTACAACAGTTTCATGCGCGCCAACTGGCGCAGCCAGGGCTATGCCGGGCTGATCGATATGGACGCGCAGGTCGAAGATCCGAACCACATCGGTCTCTGGCGTACCGATCTCGGCGCGGCGTCGGCCGAAGGCATCCATCCGTCGTCCGCACTGCACAACCAGCTCGTCGCCTCTGGCATCATCGCCCCGTCTATGTTTCCGGTCCGCTGAGTGCCGCAGGCGTCAGGCTTATCCCTGCTGGATCGCCGACAGCAGCCAGGCGGAGTTGGCCCGCCTGACGAACGTCCAGTATTCGGTCCGCGTCGCACGCTGCGCAGGGTCTCCGCTCGACACACGCCCCGTTGCATCCGTATCGATGTCGACGGCGGAAAATCGCATCGCAACGGTCGCGAACTCCTCCGCCCCTTCGCGCCAGGCCTCCGCGAGGTCGCCTTTTTCAAGACGCACGTCGGTTGTGCTGTTGCGCAGGCCGCGTCGCGCCAGCTCTCGCATCTCATCGCCGAAAATGCCCACCATTTCGGGCGTGGCCACCCGCCCGAGTGCGGCCATGTCGCCCATCGTCCATGCCCTGCAGACCTCCCGCAGCGTGGCCTCGAAGGCCGCGTAGTCGCCGCGTCCGATCGTGAGCGGCGCCAGGCCCGCTCCGGCCGCCACGCCGGGCGCCGGCACATACGTCGCGACACCTCCCGCCCGCAGCCGTCCCAACAGCCAGCGCACCACGAGGATCAGCAGCACCACCTCGACCAGGATGCCGAGCAGCCCGTGCCCGAACAGCAGATGCGCGAGCCCTACGCCCAGAAGCCCGCCGAGAAAGGCCGATGCGAACGGGTGCCGCCGCGCACGGCCCTCCACGCCACGCGGGGTCGCGTAGGGCGGCGGTGTTACCGTCCGTTGGATCGGCTGTCCGCCAAAGCGCGAGGTCGCGGTCGCCGGCGGCATGACGTAGGTCCGGCTGCCCCGGCTGCCGATCGACCCGCCGCGTCCCGGCCCGGCAATCGCCGGCGAGACCGCCAGCACCCCCGCCAGCAACAGCAGGACGAGACGCATTTCAGCCGCCCGCGACCGTCAACCCGTCGATCCGGACCGTCGGGCTGTCCACGCCGCGGCGAACCACCAGGTCGCTGGCGGGTGTCAGCTCGCGCAGCATCCCGAGCAGGTTTCCTGCCACCGTCAGCTCCGCCACCGGTTCGGCCAGGGCCCCGTCGCGGATCATGAAGCCGGACGCCCCACGGCTGTAGTCACCCGTGATCCCGCTCACCGCCGAGCCCATCATCTCCGTGACATACAGCCCTTCGACGATGTCTCCGATCAGCTCGTTGACGGTCACCGAGCCCGCCGAAAGCGTCAGGTTGCTCGTCGACGGCGAGGGCGGTCCCGACGTGCCGCGCGACGCATGTCCGGTGCTCGCCATCCCGAGCTGCCGCCCGCTCCGCCCGTCGAGCACCCAGGATCGCAGCACCCCGTCCTCGACGATTGCAAGCCGGCGCGTGGCAAGGCCCTCGCCGTCGAACGGCCGTGACCGCAGCCCGCGTACCCGCCGTGGATCATCGATCACGTTGACACCCTCGCGCATGATCCGCGTCCCGAGCCTGTCCTTGAGAAAGCTGGTGCCACGCGCGATCGACACACCATTCACCGCGTTCGCCAGATGCCCGAGAAGGCTGCTCGCCACGCGCGGATCCCACACCACCGTCATCGTCCCGGTCCGCGGCTTGGCGGGCTTCAAACGCGCAATCGCACGCTCCCCGGCACTCCGGCCGATCGCCGTGGCCGCCTCCAGGTCCGCCAGATGCACCGCGCTGTGGTAGTCGTAGTCCCGCTGCATGGCGACGCCGGCCCCGGCGACCGCACTCGCCGACACCGAGTGCGACGTTCGCGCGAACGATCCCATGAAGCCGTCGGAGGTCACCAGCACCAGCGTGCTCTTGCTGTAACCGGCCGACGCTTCACCCGACTGCGTCACCCCGTCCACCGCCAACGCGGCGGCCTCCGCCGCCAGCGCCCGTTCCGTCAACGAGGCCACGTCCGGCTCAGCCGCGTCTTCCAGATCGAGCTCCCCGCCATCCGCGGCGCCGCTCATCCCGGACAGTCCCGCGAACCGATCCTCCGGCAGCGCGCGCGCCATCGCCACGACCCGCTCGGCGAGTGCCGCAAATTGCGACGGCTCCAGGCTGCTCGCCGACACGATCGCCGCCCGCTGCCCCACGAACGCCCGCAGCCCCACATCCTGGCTTTCGGCCCGCTCCACGGTCTCGGCGCGGCGGGCCGCGATCAGCTCGGCCTGATCGCTCATGCGGCGAGCTTCTCGGCGATCTGCGCGAGCCCGGGTACGCTGCCCGAAGGTCCGAGCGCTGCGAGCGTCGGCCGCCCGCGGAACAGTCGCGCCGCCGCACGACGCACATCGTCCACCGTCACGGCATTGATCTTCGCCACCGTCTCACCGGTCGAGATCGTGCGTCCGAACACCTGTAACTGGCGTGCGAGCTGCTCGCAGCGCGCGCCCGTGCTCTCGAGCGACATCAGCAGCCCGGCCTTCACCTGTGCACGCGCGCGCGCGAGCTCGTCGGCGGTCACCCGGTTCTGCACCGACAGCAGTTCGGCCAGCGTGACCGGCACCAGCTCCGCCGCCTCCTCCGCGCCCGTCCCGGCATAGATCCCGAACAGCCCGCCATCCATGAACGGCGCGTGAAA
>CAXUIA010000342.1:0-595 GCA_964250835.1 uncultured Acetobacteraceae bacterium
GCGCAGCGCGGACCGCGGCCTTCGCCATCGCCGCGGCGCGCTGCACCGAGGATTTCGTCTGGACGCTTGACGGTCATCCCGTGTCGGCGGTCCGTGGCCGCCTCATGGGTGACGACCGCCTGACGCGCTCCTATCCCGGTGAAGTTCCCGACAAGCCGCCGGGCGAGGAGTTCTGGTCGCATCCATTCCTCGCCCTGCCGGCGTTCGAGCCGGCCCGCCTTGCGAACGGCGGACGCGGCGGCGTGCCCAACATCGGGCTCGATGCCATGCTGGGCTTTCTCCTGGAGGACCTGCTGTGATGAAGGTGGCGCCCCGCATCGAGACCGAGACCTCGCGCGCGACACGGATCGAGATCGCCGAGGCGGTGCCGCCCGCCGCCATCGAGCCTGCCGATCCGCGATGGAGCATGCCGCTTCTGGTCTCGCTCGGCGTCGCGATCCTGGTGCTCGGCCTGGCGGCGCTGCAGATCGGGAATTTCGTTGCCGCCGAGTTTGCCCGTTCGCGCGCGCTCGGCGGGCTCACCCTCGCGGTCGCCTGTCTTGGGTTCGGCTTGATACTGCTCGGGATCTGGCGCGAGCTTCGGGCGCTGACCGCG
>CAXUIA010000342.1:605-3024 GCA_964250835.1 uncultured Acetobacteraceae bacterium
CGCTTGAAGCGGTCGACCGCCTGCGGCGCGACCTTGCCGGTCCGGATGCGCATGCCAAGACACGCGCCGCCCGCCGCTGGCTTGATCAGGTGGAGGGCGGTGCTGGCCTGCGTCCGGCGTTGGACGCGCTCAACGATCCGGACGCGATCGTCCCGCTGCTCCGCGCAGGCGTCGAGGCTGACCTCCATGCAAAGGCCGAGGCTCTGGCGAGGCGTGCCGCCTTTCAGGTCGTGGCCGGCATGGCGGCGGCGCCTGCGCCATCGCTGGTGGTTCTGCTGATCTCCTGGCGCGGTTTGCGACTGATCCGCCAGATCGCATCGCTTTACGGTCTGCGCCCCGGCCTGTTCGGCACGCTGGGTTTACTTCGCCGCACGGCGCTTTCGGCCGGCGCGACGGCGGTGACCGAAGCCGCCGTCAACACTGCCGCGCACGCGGTGCTGTCGATGCCGTTGCTCACCCACCTGGCCGGCGAGATGGCGGGCGGCGCGGTCGCCGCCAGGCGCATGATGGTTTTGGGCCGTGCCACGTGCGTAGCCTGCAGTCCGCTCCCCTAATGGGCGCCCGCCCTTGGCGGGGCGTGGGGCGGAGCCCCATTGTCACTCCATGCCAGACTCCGCCCGCTTCAAAATCGCCGATATCGCCTCCAGCTTTCCTCCAACCGCCGACACGTTGCTGCTTGACCGCTATCTGGTCGACCAAGCGCAGGCCAGTTCGCGGGTTTTCCGCGTCTATCGCGGTACGCCCGCACATTTTCACCGTGGCAGCGACGAGTATCTCTTTGTCTTCTCCGGCCGAGGCACGTTCTGGATCGGCGACGAGAGCACGATTGCTGATTTTGCCCCCGGCGACCTGCTGTTCTTCAAGCAGAACGTCGTGCACGCCCTGCCCGACATCGGTGAGGATCCGGTCGTTTTCCTGGCGATCGACACACCCCGTCGCGATCCCAGGGACATCGTCTTCGTCGATCCTGCTGCGGGCAGCCCGGAGAGCTTCATCGCCGGCGCTTAGGCCGGCAGAAGCGACAGCATCTGGCGCGCCAGCTCGACACTTTCGGCGCCCGCGCGTGCCAGCACCACCCGCTCGCCCTTGACGCCGAGCGGCTCCGTCACCGTGTCCGGCACTCCTGCGCGCAACCGGAGCGCGCCGCCGGCCGGTCCGATGTCGAGCGCGGCTACGCCGAGCTTTCGGCAGGTTAGGCGAAGCCGCGCCAACTCCAGCAGCGTCAGCACCGGTGCGGGGACTGGCCCAAACCGGTCTTCGATCTCCTCGGCAAGCTCATCGACCTCGTCGGGATCCGCAATCCGCGACAGCCTCACGTGCAGCTCGACCCGCAGGTCGGCGTCGGCCACGTAGTCCGCCGGCAGGAACGCCGGCACGCCGAGCGTGAGCTCCGGCGTCCACTCTTCGGCGGGCGTTTCGCCGCGCGCCTCCTGCAGAGCGCGTTCGAGCAGGTGCTGCGTCAGCTCGAGACCGATCAGCTTGACGTGACCCGCCTGCGCCTCGCCGAGCAGGTCGCCAGCGCCGCGCAGGTCGAGATCCCGGGCACTGATCGCGAAACCGGCGCCGAGCCGCTCGTTCGCCTCCAGTGCGTCGAGCCGAGCCGTTGCCGCCCGGGTCAGCCGGCCGGCCGGGTCGGTCAGCAGGAACAGCGTCCCGCGCACGCGTCCGCGTCCGACGCGGCCGCGCAACTGGTGCAGTTGCGACAGGCCGAACCGATCCGGCCGCCAGACCAGGATCGTGTTGGCGCGTGGCACGTCGAGGCCCGCCTCAATGATGTTGGTCGACAGCAGCACGTCGCCGTCGCCGCCCGCGAAGCGCACCATCGCCTCCTCGAGCGCGTCCGGCTTCATGCCGCCATGCGCCTCGATGATACGCAGCTCGGGCGTCGCCTCCTCGATGCGCGCGCGCATTGCCGCGATGTCGTCGACCCGCGGGCAGACGACGAAGCTTTGCCCGCCGCGCCGGCGCTCGCGTCGCAGCGCCTGCCCGATCACGCCGGCGTCGACATCGAGCCGCACCGCGCGCACCGGCTGGCGGCGCACCGGCGGCGTTGCGATCACGCTGAGCGACTGCAGCCCGGCGAGTGCCGCGTGCAGGGTCCGCGGTATGGGCGTCGCCGTCAGCGTGAGCAGATGCACGCCCTGTTTGAGTTTGGTGAGCGCGGTCTTCTGGCGCGTGCCGAAATGCTGCTCCTCGTCGACGATCAGCAGGCCGAGCCGTTTGAAGCGCACATCCCTGGCCGCGAGCGACTGCGTGCCGACCGCGATTGCGATGCTGCCATCCGCGATCCCTTCGCGCACGCGCTTGGCGTCCGATGCGGGCGTCAGCCGGGACAGCATCGCGACGTTCACGCCGGTCCGCGCGCACCGGCGCCTGAAGGTCTCGGCGTGCTGGCGCGCACGCCCCGTCGTGGGCGCCC
>CAXUIA010000343.1:0-2705 GCA_964250835.1 uncultured Acetobacteraceae bacterium
TCGGTCACCAAGACGTTCGAGGGCGATCTGGTCGGGTCGAGCGAGGGCGAGATGCTGGCCGCGCGCACGGCAACGGCCGGTTCGGCCGGCTATGTGCTGATCGAGCGGGTGAGCGGCACTCTGGCGGGCCGGACCGGAACGTTCCTGCTGCAGCATCACGGGCTGATGAACAGAGGCTCGCCTGAGCTGAGCGTGACCGTGATCCCTGATTCAGGCACGGGGGCGCTTGCGGGGTTGAGCGGGACGATGACGATCGACGCGAGCGATCATTCCTACCGGTTCAGTTACACGCTGGCCTGACGGTGCTTCAAGAACGGCGCGATGCCGCGCCGGCAGAGGTGGACGCCGGTTTCCGGGCCGTTCTCGGTGGCGGATGGAAGACGCGGTCTTGTTCCGAGGCGACCGTAACCGCTCATCAGCAACATCGCCCAGAACGACCAGACGAGCACGAACAGAACGAGCATTTCGACTGCGTTGATTGTCATCGCGCGTCTCCCTGATTTTTTGATCAAGGAACGGGCCGGAGGCTTGGTTGCGCGCCTACTTGATGACGCTCTGGGCGGCCGTTGTCGGATTGTTGAACTGGTAGAACACGCCGGCGCTGGTGTTGGTCGGCAAGGCCTGGCGGATGTACTGATCGACGACGCGGTCGAAGGAGGCGATGTCGGAGCGCGGCACCAGGACCGCATCCTGGGCGCGCACAAGCACGTTCTGCGCAAGGTCCTCGCCGGAGACGATCTTGGCGAGGTCGACCGCAAAGATGATCTGGCCGCCCGCGATCGCGTCGCGCACCACGATCACCTCGTGGCGCCGCGCGGTCGGCAGCAGCCAGCCGGCCGCCATCAGGACCTGCATGATGCGGCGGGGTCCACCGGGCAGCTCAAGAAAGCCGGGCCGCATGACCTCGCCGCCCACGAAAACCTGCTGGGAGGCGGAGCTGCGCAGCAGCACGGTGAAGTCGGGCCGGGCGATCCTGGCGTCGCTTCGATAAAGCGGGGCGAGCGACTGGGCGAGCTCGGCGGCGGTCCGTCCCGCGGCCGGAACGTCGGTCAGCAGGCCAGGCACGGAGACGTGGCCGTCTGGGCGGATCGTGACAACGGCGGTGTAGTCGGTGTCGATGAGATGATGGATCTCGATCTGGTCGCCCGGCATCAAGCGGTAGACGGCGTGGCTTGCCTGCGCGTCGTCCTCGGCCACGAGCGCGGGCGAGGTGGGATTCGTCAGCACCGGACCGCAGGCGGCGAGCGCCGCCGCCAGCACGATCGAGAGGCGGGCCGGTGCGGTCAAACCACTCACCTTCATGCAGGCATCCGGATTGCGTTCGAGACCGTATCGTTACGATACCGGTCTGTCTAGTTGGAACATGGCGCGCCGGTCAGACGACGCCGTCCACAGCGCCCGCCACAGGAAAGCCGGGATGTCGCGCGCATAGCGGGCGGCACGGCGCGGCTTCTGCAGGCAGAGCTGCAGCCACTCGCACCCGAGCCGGCGGACCCAGCCCGGCGCGCGTGTCAGATCGCCGGCCCAGTGGTGGAACAGGCCGCCGACGCCGAGTGCGAGGCGCGTGCGAAGCTGGGCGGCGTGGCGGTCGATCCACTCCTCCTGCAGAGGGTTGCCCATGCCGACGAGCAGCAGGTCCGCGCCGCTGGCATTGATCGCGTCGACGGCGCGTGCCTCGCCGGCCGCGTCGAGATAGCCGTGCTGACGGCCGGCGACCGTCCAATGGGGATAGCAGCGCGCCAGGTGCGCGGCCGCGGCCTGGTTGATCGCCTCGCTGCCGCCGAGCAGAAAGCAGCGCCCGGCATTGGCCGCGAGCAGCGCCGGGACGAGGTCGGTGCCCACGAGATTGGCGCGCAGGCGGCGGCCGCGAAGCAGGGCTGCGATCCGCACGCCGGTCCCGTCGACGAAGAGGAACCCCGCACGGTGCAGCACGCGTCGGAACTCCGGACGATTGCCGGCCAGGCGCGCGGCGTGCGCGTTGACAAAGTAGCCGGTCGCCGGCGTCGGGCCGGTCGACGTGGACAGGATGCGCGAGAGGCGTTCGACGGCCTGGTCCATGGTCAGGTTCTGCAGTGGCAGGCCGAACAGGGTGATCATGCGGCGGCTTTCCGTTGACACGTTCTGATAACGTATCATTCTGGAGCCGTCGAGTGGAGATGGCGCGGTGCTCCGATTGGTTTTGGCACTTGTCCTGGCGGCTGGACCCGCGGCCGGGCGGACGCTGGCGGAGCTTGAGGCCGCCGGCTTTACGGTCGCGCGCGTGCTGCCGCTTTTGGACGATTTCCGCGGCTGCGACAGGCTGCACGCGATCCGTCTTCTCGGCGGCGCCGACTTCTTATGTCAGACGGCGAGCTTCACCTATGTGCGCCATGCGCTCGCGCTGGTGCTGCGCAATGCGATCACCGGTGAGACGGTGCTGCTGATCAACGGCACCGAGTATGCGGGCCGGCTCGAGGACGCGCCGGGCTTCAGCCGTCACGTCGAGACCGGCACCGGGCCGCTTGTGGGCGAGGTCACGGCGCCGGTGCATCTGGCGCCCAACGAGGCCGTGGTCGAGACACGCCCGGTGTCGGGGATCGCGGCACTGGGCGAGATGGTGCTGCCGGGACACGACACCGGGGAGCCGCACCAGTAGGGGCCGGGGCTCCTCGAATGTTGCGCCCGGTCGTGCGGTGGATCCGCACGATCCGCTCGTGGACGTTCAG
>CAXUIA010000343.1:2715-3003 GCA_964250835.1 uncultured Acetobacteraceae bacterium
ACGTTCAGCTGCCCGAGATCGGCCGCGTCGTTCTTCCGATGGATCGCGCCACCTCACCTAGCGTCCAAAGAGACGCTCCAGGTCGGCGCGGGAGAGACGGAGAAAGGTGGGGCGGCCGTGGCTGCAGGTGGCGGCGCGCGGGGTCGCTTCCATTGCGCGGAGGAGTGCCGCCATTTCAGCCTCGGTGAGACGGCGGCCGGCGCGGATGCTGCCGTGACAGGCCATGCGGGCGAGCACCGCGTCCAAGCGGGCGTCAAGGGCGGCCGTTTCGCCGTCGGCGGCCAGTTC
>CAXUIA010000344.1:0-1249 GCA_964250835.1 uncultured Acetobacteraceae bacterium
GGGCGCGGTCGCCGGGGAAGCTGCGGCGGTCGATCGCGCGGGCTTCGACACCGCGGGTTCGCGCGAGCGACAGACCTGCGGCTTCGGGGCGATCGGACAGGACGAGCGCGATCGCGCCCGGAAAGCTGGGGTCGTCGGCGGCGTCGAGGAGGGCCGCGAGGTTGCTGCCGCGCCCCGAGATCAGGACGCCGATCCGAGTGCGCGGGTTCACCTGGCCGCGACCGTGCGTCCGATGACGGCGGGTGTTTCGCCGAGTTCGGCCAGCAGTGCGGTGGCCGAGACGACGTTGCTGACCACCAGCGCCATGCCGATGCCGCGGTTAAAGACGCGCGCCATCTCGTCGGGGGCGATGTTGCCTTCATGCCGCAGCCATTCGAAGACGGGTGGGATCGGCCATGATCCTTCGTCGATCGTGGCTTCGATACCGTCGGGGAGGACGCGGGCGAGGTTTGCGGCGAGGCCGCCGCCGGTGATGTGGGCGGCCGCGTGCAGCAGTCCGGCCTCGTGGAGGGCGAGAACGGGGCCGACATAGAGCCGGGTTGGACGCATCAGGGCTTCGCCCAGTGAAATCTCGGGTTCGAAGGGGGCGGGGTCGTTCCACGCGGCGGGAGTGCGGACGACGCGGCGGACGAGCGAGAAGCCGTTGGAGTGGACGCCCGAACTTGGCAGGCCGAGAATGGTCATGCCGGGGCGCACGGCGCCGGGCAGGATGCGCTCGCGCTCAGCGGCGCCCACGGCGAAACCGGCGAGATCGTAGTGGCCGGGCGCGTACAGGCCGGGCATTTCGGCGGTTTCGCCGCCCACCAGTGCGCAGCCGGACTGGCGGCAGCCTTCGGCGATGCCGGCCACGATCCGGGCGGCGTCCGGCACCGAGAGCGCGCCGGTGGCGAAGTAGTCGAGGAAGAACAGGGGGGTCGCACCCTGGACCACGAGATCGTTGACGCACATCGCGACGAGGTCGATGCCGACGGTGTCGTGGCGGCCGGTCTCGATGGCGACGAGCAGCTTGGTGCCGACGCCGTCGGTGCAGGACACGAGGACGGGGTCGCGGAAGCCGGCGGCCTTGAGGTCGAACAGCGCGCCGAAGCCGCCCAGGCCGCCCATCACGCCCGGGCGTGTGGTGGCGGCGGCATGGGGTTTTATGGCCTCGACGAGGCGGTCGCCTGCTTCGATGTCGACGCCGGCTGCTCGGTAGGTTTCCAAGGTTCCTCCTGGAGGCGGGTCTGGGGCGCTGCCCCAGCGGAGTCCC
>CAXUIA010000344.1:1259-3001 GCA_964250835.1 uncultured Acetobacteraceae bacterium
GTCCAGGGGCAGAGCCCTGGCCTGGCCCTGATCAGTGTATAGTCGGGGACCGAGCGGAGGCGCACCCATCAACGACACCGAAATCCTTGAACCGCGTTCCCCACCCTTGGCGGCGTCGGTCAAGATCCAGCGCGCGACGCGCGCGCAGCGGCTGACGCTTCTGGCCGGCCTGGTGGTGGCCGGCTGGCTGGCGCTGCGGCTGTTCTCGGCGATCCTGCTGCCGTTCGTGGCGGCTTCGGGCATCGCCTACTTCCTGCATCCGCTGGCCTCGCGGCTGACGCGGCTTGGTGTCGCGCGCAACATCGCGGCCTTTCTCGTCATCATCATGCTGGTGGCGATCGGGTCGTTGTCCGTCCTGCTGCTCTACCCTTTGATCGTGGCGCAGATCAGCGTGCTGGTGGCGCGCGTGCCGGTCTACGCCCAAGCGCTGCGCCACTTCGCCGATCACCTGATCACGCAGGCGCAGGCGCATCTTGGCACGCGCTATGTGAACGATCGGCTGCGTGACCTGGTCGCGACGCAGGCCGGGACCGTGGTCGGGTTCTTCACCGCGGCGCTTGCGCGGATCGTGGGCGGCGGGTTCGCGATCTTCAACGTGCTGTCGCTTCTCCTGGTGACGCCGGTGGTGGCGTTTTACCTGCTTCGGGATTGGCCGGCGGTGATCGAGCGCATCGATGCGTGGCTGCCGCGGCGTTATGCGGGAGGGCTGCGTGCACAGGCGGCCGAAGTCGACCGCATCCTGTCGGCGTGGGTGCGCGGGCAACTGGTGTGCTGCCTGCTGCTGGCGCTGTTCTACGCGGTGGGGCTGTCGCTGGCGGGGCTCGATCTCGGCCTGATCGTGGGCCTGGTCGCGGGCGGGTTGTCGTTCATCCCCTATGTCGGGACGATCACCGGCGCGGTGTCGTCGATCGCGCTCGCGTTTGCGCAGTTTTCGCACTGGCACCGGATCGCCATCGTCGGCGCGGTGTTCGTGGCCGGACAGTTGTTCGAGGGTTACGTGATCTATCCGCGTTTTCTGGGCAACAAGGTTGAGCTGCACGCGGTTTGGGTGATCTTTGCGCTGTTTGCGGGCGGAGCGGCGTTCGGGTTCGTGGGGGTGATGCTGGCGGTGCCGCGCGCGGGCCCGGTCGGGGGGGTGGGGCGGTAGTTGCGGGCGGGGTACCGGCGCCGCCCGCAGTCGCTGGATGCGGCCTGCGGGTTTCGCGTGCGCCAACTGGCTCTGCCGTTTCTGCATCGCACACCGGCTTGCGCCGACGTGTTGGCGGCTCCTTCGAACGAGGCGGCACGGGTGTTCTTGGCGGCCGATCCGCGGAGTTGGCCGTTTGGGCGGCTGTCCGTGTGGGGACCGGCAGGCTGCGGCAAGACGCATCTGCTGCATCGTTGGGCGGGCGAGCGTTCGGGCGTGGTTCTGGAGGCGGGCGCGATCGCGCGGGTTGCCGGCGACGGCGTGCTTCCCGCGGCCCGGGGGATCGGGATCGATGACGCTGACCAGGTTGGCGACGAGATTGCGTTCCTCCATGTGATCAATGTCGCGGCCGAGCACGGGGTGCCGCTGGTGCTCGCGTCGCGTTGCAGTCCGGCGCGCTGGCCGGTCGGGCTGCCGGATCTCTCGAGCCGGCTTCGGGCGACGCTGGCGGTCGCGATCGAGCCGCCGGAGGATCGGCTTCTCGATGCGCTGATCGGCCGGCTGATTGCTGACCGGCAATTGGCTGTTTCGCCGTCCGTCGTTCGCTACCTGCGGC
>CAXUIA010000345.1:0-1900 GCA_964250835.1 uncultured Acetobacteraceae bacterium
CACGACTACGCTCGCCCTCGGCGCGAGCGGCAGCCTGACGGGCTTCGGCAGCGTCTCGGAGTACAACGGCGGCTCGACGTTCACCAACGCCGGCACCGTGAACGCCAACTCGGCGGGCAACACGCTGACGATCAACAACAGCATCGCCATGCGCGACAGTCCCGATCCGCACCCAGCGGAGGAATGACATGCGCCTGATCGAGCTTTTCATCCGCCGCCCGGTGCTCTCCATCGTCGTCAGCGTTCTGATCCTGGTGGCTGGGCTGCGCGCCCTGCAGTCGCTTCCCGTGCAGCGCTTCCCGACCGCCGTCAGCGCCACCATCCAGATCCAGACCTATGATTACGGCGCGGACGCCGCCACCATCGCCGGCTTCATCACCACGCCGATCGAGAACGCGGTCGCGTCAACCAGCGGCGTCGACTACATTTCGTCCCAGAGCCAGGCCAGCCAAAGCACCGTCACGCTCTACCTCAAGCTCAACCAGGATCCCAATCGCGCCATGACGGAGGTCCAGTCGGCCGTCAACGGCGCCGAGGCGTTTCTGCCGACCGGCTTTCAACCACCGATCATCACCATCAACGGCAACAGCTTCTTCGCTTATGCCGTCACGCTGGCCAGCCAGACCCTCTCCACCGCGCAGGTCTCCGACTACGTGACCCGCATCGTCCAGCCGCTGCTGCAATCGGTGCCGGGCGTTCAGCAGGTCGTCAATCAGGTCGGCATCAAGCTCGCACTCCGCGTCTGGTTCGATCCGGTCAAGCTGGCCGGTCATCACATGACGGCCACCGACGCGGTCAACGCGCTGACCAACAACGACTTTATCACCGGCGTCGGCCAGACCCTCGGCGGCATGACTTTCGATATGCTCGCCATCAACAGCGGCCTGCATACGGAGGCGGAGTTCCGCCAGCTCGTCATCCGGCAGAACGGCAGCGCTCTCGTCCGCCTCGGCGATATCGCCAACGTCGAGCTCAGCACCGATACGACCAACTCCTATGTCGGCACCAACATCGGACGCAACAGCATCTTCCTGACCGTCAGCATGACGCCGTCAGCCAACGTGCTCACGGCGACCAAGGGCCTCGACGCCGTCGTCGCACGGCTCCGCTCGCAGCTTCCGCCCGGCATGAAACTGGACACCGAGTTCAGTGCCGCCGACTTCATCAACGCCTCCCGGCACGAAACGATCGCCTCCCTCATCGAGGCGCTCCTCATCGTCTCGCTCGTGATCTTCCTCTTTCTCGGTTCGCTCCGTTCACTCCTGATCCCGCTCGTCACGATCCCGCTGTCACTGATCGGCACCTGCGCGCTGATGGCCGTCCTCGGCTTCTCGATCAATCTCCTGACCCTGCTCGCGATGGTGCTGGCGATCGGATTGGTCGTCGACGACGCCATCATCATCGTCGAGAACGTCAACCGCCACCTCGCCCGCGGCATGGGCCCCCTCGACAGCGCGATCGAGGCCGGTCGCGAGCTCGCCAGCCCCATCCTCGCCATGACCGTGGTGCTGATCGCGGCCTACTTTCCGGTGGGCCTGCAAAAAGGTCTCACCGGCGCGCTGTTCACCGAGTTCGTCTTCACGCTCGCCGCCAGCGTCACCGTCTCGGCCGTGCTCGCCCTGACGCTGTCGCCGATGATGTGCGCCCAGCTTCTGCGCTCCCACGGCAGCGGCGCCTCACGTCTGACCCGCTTCAGCGACCGGCTGCTCGACGGGATGCAGTCCGTGTATGGGCGTCTGCTCCGCGCCGTCCTCGCCGTCTGGCCGCTGGCAGTCGGGGTTGGCCTCGCCATCCTCGCTGTCATCCCTTTCCTCTTCCAGCATGCCGGCCACGAGCTGGCGCCTCAGGAGGACCAGGGTGTGCTCATCGCCAACGCTCAGGTGCCCCCCAACGCCGGCCT
>CAXUIA010000345.1:1910-2990 GCA_964250835.1 uncultured Acetobacteraceae bacterium
AGATCGCACTCTACGATGCTGAAGTGACCGCCGTCCTCAACGCGGTTCCCGGCCAGGCAAACTGGTGGAATGTCGACGCGCCCGGCCAGGTCAACGATGGCGTCGATCTCAAGCCGTGGGGCCAAAGGCGCGAAACGGCATTCGACATCCAGAACCGGCTTCAGGCCGCCCTGAGCCAGATCTCAGGTCTCGAATTCGGCGTCTTCCAGCCCCCGTCGCTCCCTTCAAGCGGAGGGTCGCCGATCCAGTTCGTCGTCGAGGGCGACGGCCCGATCGACACGCTCGCCGCCGTCAGCGACCGGATGCTGCTCGATGCCCGCCGCAGCAAATTGTTCGCTTTCATCGACGCGGACCTGAAGATCGACCAGCCGCAGACCACAATCGTGCTCAACCGCGACCGCATCGCCGAACTCGGCCTCGACGTCGCCACCGTCGGCAACAATCTCAACTGGCTGCTCGGCGGCAACTTCGTGAACTATTTCAGCGTCCAGCAGCGCTCCTATCGCGTCATGCCGCTCGTCGTGCGCGACCAGCGCCTCAACGCCAGCCAGATCCTCGACTACCCGATCGCCACCATCAACGGCGTCCCGATCAAGCTGTCCAGCGTGGCGACGCTGACCCACCAGGTCACCCCCGAGCAGATCAACCACTTTCAGCAGCTCACGGCGGCAACGCTGTCCGGCGAAACCGCACCGGGCGTGACCATCGACACCGCCTACAGATACCTCCAGCACCTCGCCCGGACCGATCTGCCCGCCGGTTACGCAACCGACACCGCCGGCACCCTGCGCGAATACGTCACCGAAGCCGGCTCCTTCCTGCCCTCGTTCGCCTTCGCCATGGTCATCATCTATCTCGCCCTCGCGGCACTTTTTGAGAGCTTCCGCGACCCGCTCGTCATCCTCGTCTCGGTCCCGATGTCGATCGCCGGCGCCCTCCTCTTCGTCTGGCTCGGTGTGGGTGGGGCGACCATCAACCTTTACAGCGAGATCGGCCTCGTGACACTGGCAGGCCTCATCAGCAAGCACGGCATCCTCATCGTCGAGGTCGCCCGCGAGCACCATGGCGGCCGTTGTCATG
>CAXUIA010000346.1:0-2968 GCA_964250835.1 uncultured Acetobacteraceae bacterium
GTAATCTCACTTGCTCCAGATAGCCGACGTAGTTCGCCATCCGGTACAGGAGGAAGACCAAAGCTTGATCGTCGGCAGCAGCCGGGCTTCGCACCAGGCGCGTAATTTCAGCGGCGAGGGTTCCGGGCGTCAAGTCGGCGAGAACCGTTGTAAGTTCCTGCGGAAAGGCCTCCGTGGCCGGCGCGAGGAGGTCGGGTCGTCCAAGCAGGCAGATGCGAACCGAACCAACAGCGTTTATTTCGTCGTAGACCACGATCGTTCTGCTATTATCCATTTCATCATAACGATCCCGGAAAAGTGCCGACGGGTTCGGGCCAATATGTCCTTGATCCAGGTAACTGTCGTAACGAAGACGGAACGCGTCGTTCCTTATTCGATCATTGACGGCGAGCCTTGCAAAAAAGGTCTTACCGCGAGATTTACTCGCCGTAGGACTAAGTTGTTCAGACAAGCGTTCAGATTTGAGAATGAAGCTCACGGGCCGACCTTTTCAGCATTAGATAAGCTTTCAGACCGAGCGGGATTTATACAATGAGAACTGGAAAGCAGCACATGCCTACAGAAGGAGACGAGATCTACGAGCAGTCTCGTCCTCCAAGCAGCCCTACAGCCCGACGCACGAACGTGGAAGCATCAGCACCCCACTTCTTCCGGCCGACCACGGTCGAGGAAGTCCGATCGCTGAATGAGGGAGAAGTTCTGGAAGGTTACCTTGACGGTGTCCATGGCGAGCCGAGCCCAAATGCCGAGCGCTCCATCTCTTACTGCCATGGATGGCGCAATGGGATGCGCGACCGCGGAGACCTGCCATTTGACGACCATGACGCGGCACTCGCGCAACAGTTCGATCGCCTACGCTAAACTGCAAACCCCTTTGACGCATGCTCACCGAGCAACACGAAGTCGAAACTGTGCCCGCAACGACGTTCGGTAGGCGCGCTGGCGTGCACGATCATGCTGATCGATGCCGCCCAGTCGTGCGATGGCGGCATGAACCTGGCTTACCTCGACCAGATGCTGGCGCGCAGCCAGCCGGTGGGTGACGCTCGCCGCATGACGGCGATGCACGTTGAGCGGCGACGCTACATAGACAACCTGACTGTCCGGCTCGCTCAGCATCTCGGCATAGATCCGCCAATCTCCCGCCACCCGTAACGCGTCGAGCTCATCGCCACAACGCTCAAGTGCGGTCCGCAGCGCACTGCGGCGAAACAACACCGCGCTCGCGTTGAGAATAACGTTTCGATCGGCCAGGCAGCGCCGCAGGAGTTCGGGGCCGGAATGAACACCGTCCCGGCAAAGCTCCACGCAACGACTCTGGCGATAGTAGTCCTGGTAGCTCGATGCCACGGGCAGACCGTCCGCGTCGATGACCCTGCTGTCGGTAAAGCCCAGAACCGCCTTGGGCGCCGACGCCAGCCGGTCGGCCAGCACCGTCAGGAACGAGGGTTCGGCCGCGTCATCAGCCTCGGCAATCCACAGCCACTCGCCATGCGCCCGTTCGGCCGCATCGCGCCACTGCTTGAACGGACTGCCGCTGTTCGCCGGTGACACCACGATCTCAATCTGCCGCTTGCAACAACGAGCCACCGCGGCCGCAGTCGCGACGCTCGCGTCGACTGACGCGTCATCGAGCACGAGCACCTCGCGAACCGGGTGAGACTGCGACAGCACGCTTGACATACGCTCGGCCATGTAGGCCTCGTAGTTGTAGCTCAGCACCGCCACCGAAATGTCCAGCAACGCAGGCCGCGCCAGATGCAGCAGACGACGTGCATACTCGTCAAAGCAGAACGGTCGCCGACCGATCCGCCGTGCACGCACCGCCTGCGTCGACAAACAGGCGTCCGACACCAACGCACTCGAAAACCCTGACAAATCGCCGCGCGCAATCACCTTTCCCGCATCTTCTCGACGCAGAAACGCCGGGATGCCGCCCGTTCCCTCGAAAGCGACCGTCTGCAACCCGGCCGCCATCGCTTCGAGCACAACGCTCGGGTATGGATCTTCCCGCGACGTCAGGGCATGGCAATCAGCCGCCGAGAGCACCTCGGACGGGTCGTCGACAAAGCCCGGCAGGTGAAAGCACCCCGTCACGGTCGCGGCCTCGATCTCGCCCGACAGATAGTGTTTCAGATGCGGATCCATCCCGCCCGCCCACAGGAAGTGAACCGCCCGCTCCGATCCGCGTCCGCGACGCTTGCGCTCATGCGTGATCCGCCAGAGCTGCAGAAAGATGTCGAAGCCCTTGCGCGTGTCGGCGTAACCAAGTCCGGCAACGACAACATCATCCGCTCCGATCCCGAGCCGTTCGCGCAGTGCGGCTCGCCGCTCACGCGAGAACTCGATGGTTCGGTAAAGACCTTGCGGCAGAACAATCGCGCGTTCGTCCGGCCAATCCGCCAACGGACCAAGTGACGCCGCCACCTCGCGCGCCGCCACCACCACCTCCGTCGACGCCGCCAACGCCGCCTTGGTCGTCTCAAGCAGATGCTTCTCGCGGATCAATCCAGGCATCTCGTGCACAAGCAGCACGCACGGCACCCCGTGCGACCTCAACATCGGTGCCAGGGCGCCGGACGCCACCGAGTTGATGATCGCCCCGCACATTCCGTCGCGCCGCAACGCCCGCAGATGTGCGGCGAGCTGCGGGTCGGACCGGTCCATCACCCGCGTGGGTGCGATCAACGCGAACGCTTCCTCCAAAGGCCCCGGCCCGAGAAGCAGTACGTCGACCGCGGCGCCATGCCGGCGCACCAGCCGCTCGGCCAGATGCAACAGCAGCAACTGCGCGCCGTGCCGAAGCCCGTCATGCCCCACCAGAAGCAGGCGGCTCGCCACCATGGTCCCGGTCACGGCTCGCCCAGTGGCGTTGAGGTAGGCAGCGCCGAAATGCAGGTCCGGCTCGAGCTAGGCGCCCTCGGCCCAGTCGTTCCTGGCATGGATGCAACACCGCGGCTCGCCAAAA
>CAXUIA010000347.1:0-1674 GCA_964250835.1 uncultured Acetobacteraceae bacterium
GGCCAACGCCTTCTGGTCGGCCCAGCCGCCTTGGAGGTGCTCAATTAAACTGTTGGAGAAGACCAAGTCGTATTTTCGGAGCTCATGGGCGTCCAGGTCCCGAACATCGGCATCGAGCTTGGAGATGAAGTCCTGGCTGATGGGCTCGTCCCTCAGCGTCACGTCGACCTTGTGGCTGTTGACCAGTGTTAGGTGGAGATCGTCCGCGGCGGTGACCTGCCACCGTTCCCAGAACTGCACCGTCCCGCCGTAGTCGATGATCCGCAGCGGCCGCTTCATCGGCGCGATGAACTGGCGGAACGTTTGCGCGCGGCGTCCCCGCGTGTAGCGGCGGACTGAATGGAGGGCGTTCGGCCTCAATGCCTGAACGGCTTGCGACATTTTTGCGGCCTCGAGACTGTCACGCCTGGCAGTGCGGACTATCAAGGCTAGCGCGAAGACGCAACGAGTTTGTATCATGACCGAAATGGACGTCTCGGAGTTGCCATGCGCGATCGTGGTGCAGGTCTCACCACGCGGCGCGAGGTGTTAGCGCTTGGCTTGGCGTTTGCGGCCAGCGGCGTTAGGGCCGCACACGCCGGATCGGCACGGCACGAGGAGTGGCTGCGGCTTGCAGCGGAGCGGCCGGGTCTCGCCGCGGCGGCGGCCAGGTCGAACGTGCTGTTCGGCACCGCGGTTCAGGCGCACGAGATCGCGTCCGATCCGGCCTATGCCGCATTGCTGTCGCGTGAGGTTCAGCTGATTACCGCCGAGAACGAGTTGAAATGGGGCGTCGTCAGGCCGACGCGCAGCACGTTCAACTTCGGCCCAGCCGATCAGGTGTTCGGGTTCTGTCAGGCGCGCGGCATGGCGATGCGCGGGACCCCCCTAGTCTGGCACGTGAGCCTGCCTGCCTGGTTTGATCAAACCGCTGATCGTGGCAACGTCAGGGAGATCGGGACCGAACATATCCGAGCCTTGTGCGGCCACTATGCCGGCAAGCTGCATTCGTGGGACGTGGTCAACGAGCCGATCCACGTTCAGGACGGCGAGCGCGGCGGCTTGCGGCGGTCTGCCTTCTTTCGTCTGATGGGTGCCGATTACATCGAGTGGGCGTTCGATACCGCTTTTGCCGCCGATCCGACGACGACGCTGGTGCTCAACGAAATCAACCTCGAGACGGATGACGCGCTTTGCGCGAGCCGACGGCACGCGTTGCTGGCATTGCTGAAGAGATTGACGCGCAACGGCGTCCCGATACATGCGCTCGGCATTGAATCGCACCTGACGGCCGCCGGACCGCGGTTCGACGCCGGCGTGTTCCGCCGCTTCCTCCGCGATGTGGCGGCGCTGGGGCTGGCCATTTTCATCACCGAGATGGATGTGACTGACAAACTGCTCGGCCCCGATCAGGCGAGACGTGACGCGGCGGTCGCCTCCACCTACGGCGCCTTTCTGCGTGCGGCGCTCGCAGAACCGGCGGTGACTTCGATCCAGACCTGGGGGCTGACCGACCGATACAGCTGGCTGACGAGCTCGCCATGGACCCGACGCGATGACGGACTGAACGTCCGAGGCTGCCTGTATGACCAGGATCTGGCGCCCAAAGCCGCTCGAGGCGCGGTCGAGGCGGCCTTGACGCGTGCCTGACTAACCCGGGTCTGGGGTCCGCGACCCCAGCGGGGCGGGGGGGGG
>CAXUIA010000347.1:1684-2919 GCA_964250835.1 uncultured Acetobacteraceae bacterium
CAGCCCCGCCCCTTGCGACATGGGTCATGTACTCCTCAGGCTTTCCCAAAGCGAGCAGTGATGCGTGTTCCGCGACGGAGTCGAGGAAGCTGGGCAGCCAGTCCTGGTCGGCCTTGCTGAAGTCGCCGAGTACATGGCCGGTCACGCGGTCCCTGTGGCCGGGATGGCCGATGCCGAGGCGCACGCGCCAGTAGTCGGGGGTGCCGAGCAGCCGGTCCATGCTGCGCAGGCCGTTATGTCCTGCCGAGCCCCCTCCCCGCTTGACGCGCATCTTGCCCGGGACGAGGTCGAGCTCGTCATGGAAGGCGGTGATGCGCTCGGGCGGGGTTTTGAAGAAGGCGGCGGCGGCTTGGACGGACTGACCGCTGTCGTTCATGTAGGTGAGCGGCTTGAGGGCGAGGATGCGCACGCCCTCGATGGCGCCGTCGGCGGCAAGGCCCTTGAAACGCTGCCGCCACGGGGTGAAGCCGTGGCGGGTCGCGATCCGGTCGATGGCCATGAAGCCGATGTTGTGACGCTGGCGTGCCATCGCGGGCTCGGGGTTGCCGAGCCCGACCCAAAGCAGCACGGGCGGATCAGGTCTCGGCGGCGGGAACGGCCTCGGGCTCGGACTGCTGGACGGTCGGGGGCGCGATCGTCGCGATCAGCATGTCGGGCTCGCCGTGCAGCAGCGCCAACCCCTCGGTGCCGTTGAGGTCGGTCCAGTGGACGGCATCGCCGATATCGAGCGACGAGATGTCGGCCTCGAGATGGTCGGGCATGCGATCGGGGTCGGCCATGACCTCAATGCTGTAATGGTCGACGTTGAGCGTGCCGCCGCGCTTGACGCCGGGGCTGACGGCGTCGCCGATGAAGGTGATCTGGACGGCAACGTGCACGCGCTCGCCCGCGGACACGCGGTGAAAATCGACGTGGATCGGCTTGTCCGAGACCGGATGAAGCTGGATCTCACGCATCAGGGCGCGCTCGGTGATGGCGCCGGCCTTGACTTCGTAGATGCGGGAGCGCCAGCCGGTGCGCTGCATTTCGCGCACGATCAGGCGGGGATCAAAGGCGACGAGCACAGGCTCGCGCTTCGCTCCGTAGATGACGGCAGGAACCAATCCTGCCCGCCTCGTCGCGCGCGCTGCCCCCTTACCAGCACTCGCCCGCGAGGAGGCTTCGAGAACCGTCACATCGGTCACGAGCAAACCCTCCAAAATGCAAACGCGCCGGCCTCCAGGGGTGCCGGCGCG
>CAXUIA010000348.1:0-2913 GCA_964250835.1 uncultured Acetobacteraceae bacterium
GCCGGTTCGGCCGATCCGGTGGACGTAATCCTCGGCGTTGATCGGGACGTCGAAATTAAAGACGTGGCTGAGACCGCCGATGTCGATGCCGCGGGCCGCAACGTCGGAGCAAACGAGAAGGCGCACTTCGCCCGCCTTAAAGCCTTCAAGGGTTGCGAAGCGCACCGACTGGGGCAGGTCACCATGCAGGGCAGCCGCCGAAAAACCGTGCTTGGTGAGCGACTGGGTCAGAATGTCGACATCGCGCTTTCGGTTACAGAATATGAGAGCGTTCTGGACGTCCTGGGTGTTGAGCAGCGAGCGCAGCGCGCGACGCTTGTTTGTCTCGTCGACCAGAGCAAGGCCAGCCTCGATGGTGGTTGCGACGCTGGCCGCCCGAGAGACCGTGATCAGCTTCGGGTTTTGCAGAAACGCGTCTGCGAGACGCTTGATCTCGGGCGCCATGGTCGCCGAGAAGAACAATGTCTGGCGTTGGGGTGCGACCAGAGAAGCGATGCGTTCGACGTCAGGGATGAAGCCCATGTCGAGCATGCGATCCGCCTCGTCGATGACGAGAAGGCGCGTGTCGTTGAGAAGCAACCCGCCGCGTTCGAACAGGTCCAGAAGGCGGCCAGGAGTGGCTATGAGCACATCAACGCCGCGGGCGAGCGCTTCCTTTTGGTCGGACATGCTTTCGCCGCCGATGAGGAGCGCGTGGGTTAGTTTCAGGTAGCGGCCGTAATCGACAAAGTTTTCGGCGACCTGCAACGCGAGCTCGCGGGTGGGCTCGAGGATCAGCGAGCGCGGCATACGGGCTCGTGCACGCGAGCCGGAGAGAATATCGAGCATGGGAAGCGTAAAGCCGGCCGTCTTGCCGGTCCCGGTCTGGGCAACGCCCAACACGTCACGTCCCATCAGGACGTAGGGGATCGCCTGCTCCTGGATCGGGGTCGGGTGAAGGTAGCCTTTCTCCTCGACCGCGCGGACGATCTCCGCCGACAGTCCGAGTTCCGAGAAGCGTAGGCGAGGGGGGTTCTCGTCTTCGATTGTCTCATCGGGGCTCGCCGGGTCAAGCCCGACTTCAGTCGCCAAGTCGTCGGGAGACGCGATCTCGGGCAATGATTGTATGACATCGCCAGCGGTGGCGCCGGAGACATGGATCGGGTGGTCGTTTGGTTCGTCCGGAGACGATACGGTATTCGTGTCGTTCAACAGTCTCTCGATTTCAGCGGCTCAGGCGGACGCCCGATCAACGCGCCCGGTCCTCGACGTCGAGACCAAGCTGACCTGGATGGCGCGGACGCCTGTATAGCGCCGTCAACCGTCTCCCGGCAGGCGGGATATCTTCATCACGACCGTGAAAGTCAAGCGTGGCGGCTGGCTCTGGCTCAACTCTGAGGCAACCGGCGATTGAGCAAGCCGTAACATCAGCGCTCCTCACAGGTTTGGGTGTTCTCAATGGCCTACGTTCCGCTCGACATTGCTGATTACGGGTTGATCGGCGACTGCCGGAGCTGCGCGCTCGTCGGACGAAATGGGTCGATTGACTGGCTGTGCCTTCCACGGTTCGACAGTCCGGCATGCTTCGCGGCCTTGCTGGGCGATGACGATAACGGCCGTTGGCTGCTGGCACCGGTCGATGAGGTGGCGGAAGTGACGCGAAGCTACCGGAATGAAGGAATGGTTTTGGAGACGGTCTTCAAGACCCAGACCGGCTCCGTCGCGGTCATTGATTTCATGGCTATCGGCGCCGAGACACCGACGCTGGTACGCATCGTTGAAGGGCGTGGCGGTGAGGTGGCCATGACCACTGAACTTGCCCTGCGTTTTGACTATGGAAGCGCCATTCCGTGGGTCACGCGGCTTGGCGTCGGCAACGCAATCGTCGCGATCGCCGGGCCAACGCAGGTCGTGCTGCATGGCGAGGTTAAACTGCACGGGCGCCGGATGCGGACGGTGGCGGATTTCACGATGTCGGCCAACGACCGCCGCGCGTTTACGCTGGCCTGGCAGGAGTCTCACAAGCCGGTGCCGGCACAACTGGATGCTGATCGCGCTCTGACGGACACGGAAGCGTTCTGGCGAGAGTGGAGCGACCGAGGGGAGGTACGTGGACCATACGCGGAGGCGCTGCGGCGTTCGCTGCTCACGCTCAAGGCGCTCACGTTTGACGAGACCGGCGGTATCGTGGCGGCAGCGACGACATCCTTGCCGGAACAGCTCGGCGGTGGTCGCAACTGGGATTACCGGTTCTGCTGGCTGAGAGACGCGACCTTGACGCTCTTTTCGCTCATGCGCGGCAACTATTACGAGGAGGCGCGTGCCTGGCGCGACTGGCTGCATCGTTCAGTCGCCGGTAGCCCGGAGCAGATCCAGATCATGTACGGTCTCGGAGGCGAACGGCAGCTACTGGAATGGGAAGTGCCGTGGCTGTCCGGCTATCAGGGGGCGGCGCCTGTACGGGTGGGCAACGCGGCCTCGGGCCAATTGCAGCTCGACGTCTATGGCGAAGTCATGGGAGCGTTGCACCAGGCTCGTGAGGGAGCATTGCGTGATCCAAAGGCGGGTTGGTCGCTTCAGCTCGGCTTGATGGAGCACCTGGCGAAGATCTGGCCGCTGCCCGACGAGGGGATGTGGGAGGTGCGTGGCGGTTCCAAGCACTTCGTGGCGTCAAAAGCTTTCTGCTGGCTCGCCTTCGACCGTACGATTTCTGACGCCGAGCAGTTCGGATTGCCGGGTCCAGTGGAGCAGTGGAAAGCCATTCGGCAGCAGATCCACGACGAGGTTTGCACGAAAGGTTTCTCGTCGGAGAAGAGCAGCTTCAAGCAGAGCTATGAGAACGATGGGTTGGATGCCAGCCTGCGCCTTTTGCCGGCGATAGGTTTCATGCCGGCGGACGATCCACGGAGCGCGGGCACGGTGGCGGCGGTGGAG
>CAXUIA010000349.1:0-2898 GCA_964250835.1 uncultured Acetobacteraceae bacterium
ATCTTGGACGGCCCGTCAGGCCGTCCGCCTCAGCCGTGACAACTCTCCGGCGCGCGCCGTTCGATTGCTAGTGAAATACGCGGCACCGCGAGAAGAGATGTTTCTGCCCGGGCCGTTTTGCCAGTCCGCCGTCAACCAGCCTGATGCCCGGCTCCAACCCAACCACCGCCTTTCGGCGGCCGAAATGCTAATCCTTTTCGATCGTGCATTGAAGCGGATGTTGGTTCTGGCGCGCCAGATCCATCACCTGCGTCACCTTTGTCTCGGCCACCTCGTAGGTGAACACGCCGCAAACGCCGACGCCGCGACGATGCACGTGCAGCATCACACGCGTCGCCTCATCGCGCGTCTTCTGAAAAAATCGCTCGAGCACATGGACGACAAATTCCATCGGGGTGTAGTCGTCGTTGAGCATCAGGACCTTATACATGGCGGGCTTGCGCGTCTTCGGACGCGACTTGACGACCACGCCCGTTGCCGGTCCATCGTTGCCACGCTTATCGGTGTCACTCATCGCGCTGCGGTCCTGCGGGCGGATCGGTCTTCTTGCATCATTCGCAGCATATCGGTTCGCACCGCTCCAGTGGAAGTGTGTCGAAGCGGTCTGGCCGCGACGTGATCTCACGGCTGGCCAGGATATATCGCCAACCCGCTCAGTTGCCTCACTTTCTCGCCTGATCTTCTGGACCGGCCGAAAAGTTTCCGGTAGTTGTCGACCTAACGGTTTCGGGACAGTGGCGGATGAAAACAGGCGCGGCAGGCTCACGGCGCCCCCGGACCATCAATGTCTCGCCGAGGTCTCTGCTCTGCGTGGCCATGCTGGCGTTGGTTCCGATCGCCGCCCACGCCCAGTATCGCGGCGAAATCAGCTCCGTCGTGATCGACGCCGGCACCGGCAACGTCCTGCAGCAGGACGCTCCCTCGCTCCAGCGCTTCCCCGCCAGCCTGACCAAGCTGATGACGCTGTACATGGTCTTCGAAGCGCTGCGCGACCGCCGCATCACACTCGATCAGGCCGTGCCAGTCTCCGAATACGCCGCCAGCGTCGTGCCCTCGAAACTAGGCCTGCTCCCCGGCACCTACATCACCGTCGAGCAGTCGATCCTGGCCCTCGTCACCAAGTCGGCCAACGACGCGGCGACTGCGCTCGGCGAAATGCTCGGCGGCGACGAACAGCGTTTCGGTCAGATGATGACGCTGCGAGCTCGCGCGCTCGGCATGACCAACACCACGTTCCGCAACGCGTCCGGTCTCCCAGATCCCGACCAGATGACGACCGCCAACGACTTGGCGCTTCTCGCCCGCCACCTGATCGCCGACTTTCGCGATCAATACCACTATTTCAGCGTGCCAGGATTCTGGTTCCACGGCCGCATGGTCCCCAACCACGATGGCATGCTGCGCTCGTATCCGGGCGCTGATGGTCTCAAGACCGGCTTTACCGACGCCGCCGGCTGCAATCTCGTCACCTCCGCCGTGCGCGGCGATGTCCGCCTGATCGGCGTCGTCCTCGGCGCCGAGAACAATTCACAGCGCGCCGCCGTTATGACAGCGCTGCTCAACCAGGGTTTCGCCGCCGAAGGCGTGCCCGTCCCAGCCCCGCAGCCGAGCTTTGAAGGCGCCTTCCATCGTCACCGGGCCATCCTCGTCGCCGACAACGTCCTGCGTGACGGTCCGATCTCGCACGGCCGCCATCACATCTGGCGCGCCGATACGTCGCGCAGCGCTCGCCATATCTTCCGCATGCAGGCCGTCGTTCGCGAAGTCCGCGGAACGCCGCTGCGCCGCCATCGCCATCACCTGATCGCCTGACGCTCGCTTGCGAAAGCGCGTCCGCCGTCACATCCTCTGATCGAGGCGGGCCGCGGCGCGCCGGAACGTCGGAGTGAAACGGCTCTATGGACGGCGAAGTCGACGGGCGGCGTATCATCATCCACGCCCCAACCGATTTCGAGGGCATGCGCCGCGCCGGCCGGCTCGCGGCCGAAACCCTCGACATGATCACCCCGCACGTGCGCGCAGGTGTCACCACCGGCGATCTCGATCAGCTGATCCATGACTTCACCGAGGCGCAGGGCGCCATCCCCGCCACCCTGAATTATCGCGGCTATCCCAAATCGTCCTGCATCTCGATCAACCACGTCGTCTGCCACGGCATCCCCGGCGAGCGCCGCCTCGTCGACGGCGACATCCTCAACATCGACGTCACCTCCATCCTTGATGGCTGGTATGGCGACAGCAGCCGCATGTTCATCGTGGGCCCGCCCTCGCGTCGCGCCGCCATGCTCGTCGACGTCACCTACGAGGCGCTCATGTGCGGTCTCGACATCATCCGCCCTGGCGTGACCCTTGGAGACGTCGGCTACGCCATCCAGACCTTTGTTGAAGCCCGCCGCTTCTCCGTCGTGCGCGATTTCTGCGGCCACGGCATCGGCCGCACCTTTCACGCGCCGCCCAATGTGCTCCATTTCGGCCGTCGCGGCGAAGGCCCGGTTCTCCGCCCCGGCATGTTCTTCACCGTCGAGCCGATGGTCAACGCCGGCCGTCCCGAAGTGAAGATCCTCGAGGACGGCTGGACCGCCGTCACCCGCGACCGCAGCCTGTCGGCCCAGTTCGAGCACATGGTGGGCGTGACCGACACCGGCTGCGAGGTCTTCACGATTTCGCCCGCCGGTCTTCACCGTCCGCCCTACACCGCGTGAGGCGGGCTCTTCTCCTGACGGCCCTCTTTGCCGCTTTCCCGCCCTCTGGAAGGACGGCGACGCCGCTGCCCGTGTCCGCCGCACACGGCATGGTCGTCTCCGCCCAGCACCTCGCCTCCGACGCGGGCGTGGCCGTGCTCCGGCAGGGCGGCAACGCCGTCGACGCCGCCGTCGCCCCCCCCAACCCGCACGCCCG
>CAXUIA010000350.1:0-2892 GCA_964250835.1 uncultured Acetobacteraceae bacterium
GTCCCACCCCGACCTGAGCATGTGCACGCAAGCTCATGGAGATGCAGGCAAGAGCAACACACGTCAGCCGAGGCAAGTTATTCATGCGCCAGCCATAACGCCACGCGCGCCGGAGATCGAGAGTTTTGTTTCTGGCTACTCACAACTTCGTCAGGACCGTCCTTCGCGCCACCACGCGAGGGCCACCACGCCGAGCAGCACCAGAAGTGCCGCGAACGGCGGGAGCAGCGGCGTGTCGGTGACCCCGGTCGTCACGTGGGCACGGTTTCGGCGAAGTCCGATCCAGTCCGATCCCGACAGGTCCGAGCCCGGTGCGACCATCCGCAGCGATGGTGCGCCGTCCGGCACCAGGAAATGCGCGCTGCCGCCCGAGGCTCCGATCACCGGGGCGAGCACGTGCGCCGTCGCATGCAGGTCGGACACTTCGAGCGGATCACCAACCGTCGCCGCCGCGAACGCATCCGCGCCCGCCGCATGCACACGCCAGATCCCGGCGGCGGTCGCCGGCATGCTCGCCGTCTCACGGCCGACCCCCGCCGGCACCAGACGAAGTGAGGTCCGCGACCCGTCCGGCGCGTTCACCGTCGCGTCCACCGGACCATTCGCCGCCAGAGTATGACGACCGATCCGGAGGATCCCGTTCTCGATCGATGCCGTCAGCCGCTCCTCCTCCAGGTCCGGCTCCTTCATCAGCCAGTGCGAGACGCGCCGCAGCAGTTCGGCCTGCGGACCGCCGCCATCCTCGCCGCGCGACCACAGCCAGATCTGGTCCGAAAGCAGAACCGCGACCCGGCCCTGGTCGCGATGGTCAAGCACCAGCAGCGGACGCCCGTCCGGTCCCGACATCAGCACCTCGCCCTCAGTCTGGTCTGACGTCAGCGCCCGATACCAGGGTCCCCAGCCCGCCACGGCCGGAAGGCTTGCAGTCACCGGATGCGCCCGGCCCGTGTCGGTCAACGCCGGCCGGAACGGCGTCTCCACCACGCCGCCATCGGGCGGCACATGCACGGGCAGGACGTCGCCGAGCGGCGTGTTCTGCAGGCTGCCGGTCCCCGCGAACTCCGGTCCTGCCGTCAGCAGCAGGCCGCCGCCGCGACGCACGAAGTCGGCGATGTTCTCCAGATACTGCACCGGCAGCACGCCGCGATCCTCGAACCGGTCAAGGATGATCAGGTCGAAATCGTTGATCTTTTCCTGAAACAGCTCGCGTGTCGGAAAGGCGATCAGCGCCAGTTCGTTGAGTGGCGTCATGTCGTCCCGGTCCGGCAGGCGCAGGATCGTGAAATGCACCAAGTCGACCGATGGGTCGCCCTTGAGCAGCCGCCGCCAGGCGCGCTCGCCCTGGTTGGGCTGGCCCGACACAAGCAGGACATGCAGCCGGTCGCGCACGCCGTTGATCTGTACGACCGCGCTGTTGTTGACGTCCGACACTTCGCCCGGAAGGCCGGCCGCCGAAAGCGCGATCAGGCTTTGGCCCACGCGGCGGACCGGCACGTCGAGATCGAGCTTGTGCCCCACCGTCGCCTCCACCGTTCCCGGCGGCTCACCGTCGCGACGCACCGTGACGGTCACCGGCGTCCCGTCATCGTCGGCACCCAAATCCTCGACCACGATCCGGATCGTTGCCGTCTGCCCCACGATGCCGTAGGGCGGCGCTTCGACCACGCGCAAGACCCGGTCGACCTCCTCACCGCGTGCCGGGATCAGGACGTGCAGCGGCGCCGTCAGCTTGCGCTCCGGACGGTCGTGCACCTGCCCGTCGGTGATGGCGATGATCCCGGCCAAACGCCCGGGCGGGATGTCGGCCAGCGCCTGGCTCGCCGCGTCGAACAGGCGGGTGCCGTTGCCGCCCGGCGGCACCGTCGCCTCGCGCAGGACGAGGCCCGGAACGCGCTGCGCTTCGGCCTCGATCCGCAGGCGTGCGGCGTCCGCGACGGCGCTGCGGTCGCGTATCCCCATCGACCCCGTGTGATCGTTCAGCAGCAGCACGATGTCGGACAGGAACCGCTGATCCTCATGCTGCAGCACCGGTCCCGCGAGTGCGGCCAGTATGACGCCGAACGCGAGTGCTCTCAGCCACACGCCGCGCGCGCGGCGCCACAGGCCGGGGATCAGCGCCAGCACGCACACGATCGCCAGACCGGCCAGAACCGGCCAGGGCAGGGCAGGGGCGAAGCGCAGCGCGTTCACGGCCCGTCATCCGGTGCTGACGTCGCGCCGTCACCCGCGTCCTGACCCAGCCGCTGCAACAGCGCCGGCACGTGCACCTGGTCGGATTTGTAGTTCCCCGTCAGCGCGTACATCACGAGATTGACGCCGAAACGGAACGCCATCAGCCGCTGCTGCTCCCCGTCCGGGATCGCCGCGAACTCGGCCTGTCCGTCCGAACCCGTCGCCCACGCCGCCGCCCAGGAATTGCTGCCCACGATGACCGTGCTGACCCCGTCATTGGCCGGATCGCCGCCCTGCTCCACCCAGACCGGCGCACCGTCGAACCGGCCCGGAAAGTCGCGCAGCAGGTAGAAACTGTGCGCCAGCACGTGGCCCGACGACAGCTTCATCAACGGTGGCACGTCGAGCCCCGCGGCGATGCGTCGCAGCGCGGCCGGCGCGCCACGCGCGAAGCCCGCGCCCGAGCCGGCGCTCGTGGCATCTCCGCCCTCGGTGTCAATCAGCACAACCCCACCGGTGCGCATATACGCGTCGACCGCCGCGGTGGCCTTCGGGTCCGCGACCGCATCGGGCAGGATCGGCCAGTAAATCAGCGGATAGAATGACAGATCATCACGACCCGGAACCACGCCGGCCGGCGTCCCCCGCACGGCCCCCGGGCGCGCGTTGACGTAATCCGACAGCGCCGCCCGCCCATCGCGCGCCCCCTGGTCCCCGTCC
>CAXUIA010000351.1:0-722 GCA_964250835.1 uncultured Acetobacteraceae bacterium
GCCATGCCTTCAGCCCTGAAGCGTTCGTCGGCGTCGAGGAGCAGAATGCCGTTCTTTGCAACGATGCCGATGACCATGATCAGGCCCATGAACGACGCCACGTTGAAGGTGATGCCGGTGACCAGCAGCGCCAGGATCACGCCGCCCAGCGAGAACGGCAGCGACAGCAGGATCGTGATCGGCTGAAAGACGCCGCCGAACAGCAGCACCAGCACGGCCAGCACCATCAGCAACCCGGTGCCCATGGCGGTCGCAAAACCCGCGAAAACCTCGCCCATGATCTCCGCGTCACCGCCGTTCTGGAGGTGCACGCCCGCCGGCAGGTTGCGCGTCTCGGGCAGCGCGAACACCGACGCGACCGCGCCTCCCAACGGCAATCCGGGTGCGAGGTCGGCCGCCAGGTCGACCTGCCGCTCGCGATCGTAGCGCCCGATCGACGACGGCCCCTCGCTCTGCCTGATGTCGGCGACCGACAGCAGCGGCACCGCAAGCCCGCCCGTCCCCTCCACGGAAAGCATTCCGAGCGACCCAAGATCCCGCCGCACCCCGCGCGCCATCTCGACCCGGATCGGGATCTGGCGGTCCGCCGTGCTGAACTTCGGCAGGCTCGCGTCAATGTCGCCCAGCGTGGCGATCCGCACCGCGTCGGCGATCGCCTCCGGCGTCACTCCGAACCGCGCCGCCTCGTCCGGCCGCGGCACCACGGCAATTTCCGGCCGGTC
>CAXUIA010000351.1:732-2878 GCA_964250835.1 uncultured Acetobacteraceae bacterium
CGCGCCACGTCGAGTTGCCGCCCGCCGCTGTCGTTCACATACCAGCCGCGCAGGTCCGGCACCCCTGCGAGCAGTCGCGTCAGCTCCACCTCCACCTGCTTCTGCGACCGCGCGCGCGATCCGCGCGGCGTCAGCGTCACCACCATCGTCGCCCGCCGCACATCGTTGCCATCACCGGTAGGGGTCATCCCACCCACGACATAAACGCCGGCGACCTCCGGCAGCCGGCGGAACAGCGCCGCCACCCGATCCGTGCGCACCCGCGTATCCTCAAGCGTCGAACCCGGCGGCAACTCGAGCGACATCACGCTCCGCGCCCCGTCGCCTGCCGGGATGAAATCGGTTGGCAGCAGCGTCGTCGACCACAGCGACGCCACGAACAGCACCATCCCCACCGCCAGCGTAACGTATGGCCGGTTCAACGTCGCCCGAAGCAGACGCGCGTAGGCACCAAGCATCGGGCCGCCGCCATGCCCATGCCGCGACGACGAAGGTCGCAGCAGCTTGGCCGCCATAAGCGGCGTCAGCAGCCGCGCCACCAGCAGCGAGCTCAGCACGGCGACGCCGACCGTCAGGCCGAACTGCTTGAAATACTGCCCCGCGATGCCGCCCATGAAGCTGACGGGCGCGAAGATCGCCGCGATGGTGAGCGTGATCGCGATCACCGCCAGTCCGATCTCGTCCGTCGCATCGATCGCCGCCTGCAGTGCGGACTTGCCCATCCGCATGTGCCGGACGATGTTTTCGATCTCGACGATCGCGTCGTCCACCAGCACGCCGGTCACCAGCGTGATCGCGAGCAGGCTGACGAAGTTGAAGCTGAACCCCATCAGCTTCATGGCCAGGAATGCCGGAATGATCGAGAGCGGCAAGGCGGCCGCCGCCACCAGCGTCGAGCGCCAGTCACGCAGGAACAGAAACACCACCAGCACCGCCAGCGCGGCGCCCTCGATCAGCGAGTGCATCGCCGAGACAAACCCGCCGGTGCTCTGATGCACCGAATCATCGATCATCGTGAACAGCACCTCGGGATGCGCGCGCGCCAGCACCGCCAGCCGCGCCGTCACCGCGTTCGACACCGCCACGTCGCTCGACCCTTTCGCCCGATAGATCTCGAACGCCACCACCGGCCGGTTCCCGTCCACCCGGGCAAACACCCGCGGCTCCTCGAAGCCGTCCGTGACCGAGCCGAGATCCGACAGCCGCGCCTCGCGCCCTCCCGGCAGCACGATCCGCATCGCCGCGAGATCACCGATCGTCCGTGCGCCTGCCAGCGTCCGGATCGCCTGCTCCTGCCCGCCCAGCTCCGCGCGTCCACCGGCCAGATCGACGTTCGTCGCCGCCACCTGCCGGTTCACGTCGCCCGCCGTAATCCCAAGCGAGGCCAGCCGGTCCGGGTCGAGCGACACCCTGATCTCGCGCGCGACGCCGCCAACCCGGTCCACCTGGCCAACCCCGCGCACGCCCTGCAGCTCACGCAGCACGACGTCGTCGACGAACCACGACAACTGCTCCGGCGTCATTCCCGCAGCGGAGGCCGCATAGGTCCGGATCGGCTGGCCCACCACGTCGATCCGCGACACGATCGGTTCGTCGATCGCGGCCGGCAGTTGCGTCCGTATCCGCTGGACCGAATCCTTGACGTCCTCGAGCGCTCGATCCTCCGGCGTTCCGAGCTGCAGCTCTATCGTCGTCGACGAGCTCCCGTCGGTGATCGTCGACGTGATGTGCTTGACACCGATGACCGAGGCGACGGCGTCCTCCACCCGGCGCGTCACCTGCGTCTCCAGCTCGGCCGGCGCCGCCCCATCCTCGTTGATCACCACCGACACCACTGGAATGTCGACGTTGGGTGCGAGCGTAATCGGGATCGCCTCGAACGACGCAACACCCAGCACCAGCAGCACTGCGAACAACACCAGTGCCGGCACCGGCCGCCGTATCGCGAGCGCGGAGACGTTGAACGCCATCAGCGTTCACCCTCTGAGATCACGCACGCCATCAGCGTTCACCCTCTGAGATCACGCACGCCATCAGCGTTCACCCTCTGAGATCACGCACGCCATCAGCGTTCACCCTCTGAGATCACGCACGCCATCAGCGTTCACCCTCTGAGATCACGCACGCCATCAGCGTTCACCCTCTG
>CAXUIA010000352.1:0-2868 GCA_964250835.1 uncultured Acetobacteraceae bacterium
TGGCGGTGAGCAGCACCTGGCCCTCGACGATGGGGACGGCGGCGGTGACGCCGGTGCCGCAGGACGTAATAACCGGACGGTCGTCGGAGACGCCGAGCCCGGAGAAGAGGTCGCGGAGTTCGGCCGCGGGCTTGAAGCGTCCGTCGTCCTGGAAAAGTTTGCCGTAAGGCAGATTGCGGCTGTTCGGGATGTGGCCCGAGCGGACTCCTGGTCTTGGTTCGGGCGCCGTGCCAATGAGGCGCTCGGAGGCGCGGGCGTCGCGGCTGACGGCATCGCCCGCGGCGAGATGGTCGATGTCGCCGCGGCCAGCGCGCCGGGCCGCACGGCGGCGGGTTTCATAACGCACGAGAGTGGTGTCGTGGCCGATGCCCGCCAAGCCGGCTTCGCGCGCGAAGCGGCCGGCCGACGGGATCATGTGCGGCAGAGTGGTGTCCGGATCGGAGAACCGCTCAAGGTCGAGATAGACGGCATGCGGGATGTGGGCGGCTTCGAACGCGGCTCGGGCATCGAAGGTCTCGCCCGGCAGTGCCACGGTCACGTCGCACAGACGGAGCGATGGGTCGTCCAGTCGTGAGAGCAGCCAGGCGGCGTCGACGAGCGGGCGCTCGCCGGCCGTCACGCGGCGCTGGCGCCCGACGCGTTCTGCGCGATGAGACGCCGGAGGATGCCCGCGCCCTCCTCGCCCTTGACGGAGGTTTTCCAGAGCTGCTCGGCGACGCGCTGGTGAGCGGCGACCGCTTCGGCGGCGCCGGTCACGATCGCGATGCCGGTCTGACGAAGCAGAGACGCGCCCGGGCGGAACGGATTGACGGCCAGCATGGAACGGTCGCGCTGTCGCATGATACGGAAGGAGCCGGTGTTTTCGCCCTGGCGGAGAAGACCGACCTGGTAGCCCATCGGCGGCGTGTCGAGGAGGCCGGCCAGACGCTCCATTTCGACGACCGCGGCCTCGCGGCATCGCTGCTCGAGCGCGGGATCGGGCGGCAAGCCATAGGCAAGGCCGTGCTGCAGGATCCGCTCGACGGCGTCGATGGAGACGAGCGCGATGATGGTGGGTTGACGCTGCTCGTAGTTGCGGCGTCGTTCCTCGAGGGAGGTCAACGTCGCGTCGCAAAGGATCGACAGGCCCGGATCCGTGCCGCCGTGCACCTCGACAAAACGGCGCATCGTGTCGGCAATGGCGCGGTGGTAGTCCTCCGACGTGCCGAGATAGGAGCCGTCGCCTCCGATCTCCAGGATCGTGTCGGTGGTTTCCTCGATCTGGCGAAGTCGCTCAAAGAAGGCCGGCTGGCGTTGATAATATTCGACGCCGATACCGAGGAGAGACAAAGGCGACACCTTCAGCAGTTCGGCCAGTCGCTGGACGGTGTCCAGCTTGATGACTTCTCCCTTTTCGTATCGATAGAGAGCGGCGCGCGAAATCCCGAGCCGCTGCGCGATCTCGTCCGCCTTGAGGCCGGATTCCAGCCTGAAGGCCTTGAGCTGGTGCCCGATGTCGGTCAAACGCATCGTGTGCTCTGTGCCTTTCGTCGCCACCGGCTTTTCCGGCCACGCGCTCGACAGACAAGCGCCGGGTCGAAACTTTTCCGATGACCAAACGGTCATCCATCGATCATCGGGCCGGACCTCCTTGAAATGACGGATTCCTTGCGGACTGGCAAGCAATGAACGCACGTTTTGCGGCGGCCTCGCAGGCCCGGCGTTGCGGCCTGGCCGGCGCAACGACGGTGTTGAGTTGGAACCTGCTGCACGGCCAGGGAGCGGACGCGCACGATATTGCGCGACTGATCCGGATCTTCACCCCAGACGTCGTTCTGATGCAGGAAGCGACGGGCGCAATCGACCTGCTGCCCGAGCTACTCGGCGGCGCATATGCGCGGACGCCGCTGCCGGGCCGGCTGCACGGCGTCGCGTGCTGGAGCCCCAGCGCGTTCGCACTTCCGCCGGCCGCCCTGCCCTTGCCATCAGGCACTTTCGTGCATCGCGTTTGCCAGATCGTAAGGCTGGCGGACTTCTCGTTGGCCAACGTGCATCTGTCGCATGGACAGATGCTGAACCGGCGGCAGCTGCGGGTGATCGCGGCGGCACTTCCGGCCTGCGCAGCAGTGCTCGGAGATTTCAACCTGGTGGGTCCCGTGCTGCTGCCGCACTTCCGCGATGTCGGACCGCGGGCGGCCACGCACTGGATGGGCGACATGGTGCCGCTGCGGATCGACCGCTGCCTGGTGCGCGGGATGGTGTGCGAGGCGGCGTTCCGGTTGCCGCGGGTGCGGTCGGATCATCACCCGATCCTGGTGCGGTTGCGACCGGCTGGTTAGTTTGGCGCTCTGCCCCAAGCTCCGCTGGGGGCGGCGCCCCCAGACCCGCATGAGTTGGAGCGTCCAGAGGTGTCGTGTCGAAGGGGTGCTGACGCATGTGCTCCTGCCTCTGGCGCTTAGAGGTAGGGTAACAGGAGGCGGACGGCGGACTCGGCGAGGCGTGTGGGCAGGCGGCGGCGGTCGATGTCGGCGCGGTCCAAACGTGTCGACATGCGTGCGCAGATCATCGCTTCGAGATGGTCGGCGAAGTTGGTGTCATAGACCTCCAGGTTGAGTTCGAAGTTAAGGCGCAGGCTGCGCATGTCCCAGTTCTGACTTCCGATCATGCACCAGAGGCCGTCGACGACCATCAGTTTGGAATGTTCAAAGGGTGGGTTGTTGCGCCAGATGCGCACACCGTCGTGGAGCAGTGGGGCCAGGTTGGGGCGGGTCGCCCAGTCGACGAGCCGCTGATTGCTGCGTTCGGGGATGACGATGTCGACCTGGACGCCCCGCAGGGCGGCGAGACCGAGCGCGGTGATCAGGCGGTCCTCGGGGAGGAAGTAGGGTG
>CAXUIA010000353.1:0-663 GCA_964250835.1 uncultured Acetobacteraceae bacterium
ACCCAGAAGGACGACGAAAAAACCCGTCTCTCCCGCCTCTCGGTCCTGGTCCGCGAACCGGAGGTCGCACGAGCCGCCTGGGAGCACGCCCAGCCCGTCCTGCGCGGCGTCCTCCTCACCCGCGAGCTCGTCAGCGAGCCCGCCAACGTCCTTACACCCGCCGAATTCGCCGAGCGCTGCGAAAAGCTCAACATCGACGGCCTGCACGTCGAAGTCCTCGGCCGCAAGGAGATGGAAAAGCTCGGCTTCGGCGCGCTCCTCGGCGTCGCCCAGGGCAGCGAGAACAAGCCCCGCATGGTTGTCATGCGCTACCAGGGCGGCGGCGAGGAAGCCCCGATCGCCTTCGTGGGCAAGGGCGTGACGTTCGACTCCGGCGGCATCTCGATCAAGCAGGCCGCCGGCATGGAGGACATGAAGTGGGACATGGCCGGCGCCGGCACCGTCGCCGGCCTGATGGCGGCACTCGCCGGACGCCGCGCGAAGGTGGACGTGGTCGGCGTGGTGGGCCTGGTGGAGAACATGCCGTCGTCGACCGCTCAGCGGCCCGGTGACGTGTTGACTCAATACGGGGGGACAACCGTCGAGGTGCTCAACACCGACGCCGAGGGACGGCTGATCCTGGCCGACGCGATCGTGCGGGCCTGCGAGGACAACCCCGATTAC
>CAXUIA010000353.1:673-2398 GCA_964250835.1 uncultured Acetobacteraceae bacterium
CCCGGCGACGTCGTCACCAGCGCATCCGGCCAAACGATCGAGGTGATCAACACCGACGCCGAAGGCCGCCTCGTCCTGGCCGACGTGCTCTGGTATGCCCAGGACCGCTTCAAACCGCGCGCCATCGTCGATCTCGCGACGCTCACCGGCGCCATCGTCGTCAGCCTCGGCCATGAACATGCCGGCCTGTTCGCCAACGACGACGAACTCGCCGCTCGCCTGTGTCGCGCCGGCGAGGACGTCGGCGAGAAGCTCTGGCGCATGCCGCTCGACGAGGCCTACGACAAGCTCATCGAAAGCCAGATCGCCGACATGAAGAACATCGGCGGCCGTCCCGCCGGCGCCGTCACCGCCGCCCAATTCCTCAAGCGCTTCGTGGGCGACGTCCCCTGGGCGCATCTCGACATCGCCGGAACCGCCTGGGCCAGCAAGGACAGCCCCACCGTCCCGAAGGGCGCCAGCGCGTTCGGCGTCCGCCTGCTCGACCGCCTCGTCGCCGATCATTACGAGACCAGATGACCGAACTCGGGTTCTACCATCTCACCCGGCAACCGGCCGAACGCGCGCTCGCCAAACTGCTCGGCCGCACGCTCGCCGGCGGCAAACGCGCCCTCGTCCTCTCGCCCACGCCCGAGCGCGTCAAGACGCTCGACGAACAGCTCTGGCAACAGACCGACGTCGAATGGCTCCCGCACGGCACCGCCAAAACGGGATACGCCGACCTGCAGCCCGTCTTTCTGACCGACGAGGACGCCCCGAGCGCCCCCAATGACGCGAGCTTCCTCTTTCTCGACAATCGCGCGAGCCAGCATCTCGCCCGCTTCACCCGCGTCTTCGACCTCTTCGACGGGCGCGATCCGGCGTCTGTCGCCACCGCGCGCGACCGCTACAGGCAAGCCAAGGCCGAAGGTCACGCACTGACCTACTGGCGTGAAACCGAACGCGGCTGGGAGCGCCAATGAACCCGCATCTATGCCTGCTTTTCGACATCGACGGCACTCTCGTCGACACCGACATCCTGCACCTCCAAGCGTTCCGCACCCTCCTCGAACCCTACGGACGCACCGTCACCGAGGACGACTTCAAGACCCGCATCATCGGCCATCCCAACGACGCCATCATGCGATGGCTGTTCCCTGACCACGATCTCGACACCCACCACGAAATGGCCAGCAGGAAAGAGGCGCTGTTCCGTCAATCCGCCCAGACGCTCACCCCGATCAGGGGCCTCACCGACGTGCTGGCCTGGGCTCAGGAAGCCGAAGTGGAGGTGGGCGTCGTCACCAACGCCCCGCGCGTCAACGGCGAGTTCATGCTGCACGCGCTCGGCCTCGCCCACCTGCTGCCGAAATTGGTGATCGGAACCGAACTCGAGCGTTCCAAACCCGACCCGCTGCCATACCTGACCGGTCTCGCCTTCCTCGGCGGCCACGCCGACCGCGCGATCGCCTTCGAGGACTCGATCGCCGGCGTCACCTCGGCGTCGGGCGCCGGGCTTTACACCGTGGGCGTCACCACCGGCCTGCCCGCCGAAACCCTGCGCGCCGCCGGCGCCCGGCGAACGGTCCGGGACTTCACCGACGAATCCCTTTGGGCGCTGCTGAAGACAGCCGCAGAAGGGAAGGCGATCGAATAGGAGAGAACGCGGGGGGCGGGCCCCCCCCCCCCCGGGGGGGGCCCCCCCCCCCCCCCCCCAAAAAAGGGCGCGCGGCAGGCAGCAAAATT
>CAXUIA010000353.1:2408-2861 GCA_964250835.1 uncultured Acetobacteraceae bacterium
ACCCGCCTAACTAAGGTCAGCGCTTCAGTCAGCAAATTTGCAGGCCCGCTGACGCTGCATTCAAGTCTGAACGGACCCATACTCGTTGGTTGTAGTTCGGATCTGGCCGAAAGGTGTGCATCCGGCGTCGGCCATCTTGGCAGACTGAAGTTGCCTTGTTTTGCTGCGAGGCACAGGCTCAGCAGGCGACTGAGCTCACCATCGCGCAAGCAAGCACTGTCGGGCAGCGGTTCCCAATAAACGCCTAGATCACGGCTTTCTAAGTAGGCGCCAACCCACGTAGGTGGCAGGATAGCGCCTGCGGACATGCTTTCCGGTCGGGAGCGCCGCAGTCGCGTCCGCCCCCGGCTCGGACGGGCTCCGGCCGATCGGACGAGATGCGTGGAGACGATGCACTTGGTTTAGAAGTCTTGATTGTGGAAGCTGGGCATCCAGGCTCCTAGCCTGCTCGCG
>CAXUIA010000354.1:0-2848 GCA_964250835.1 uncultured Acetobacteraceae bacterium
GCTCACACGGGTTCGACCGAGGGCTTCTCGACGGAGAACCGGACCTACCCCGGCGATGGAGACGCGGTGGTCGTGATGGTCAACGCCGATTACGGCGACGCGCCCAGCGAGATCGCCGACGCCTTGGAGAAGCGCCTCCTCGCTCTACCGCAGGCGCCCGCGGCGGACTACAAACACCAGTGCAGGGCCGAGCCCGCAGGCAGACCGCCAGCGAGGGCCGAGAAGGCGGTCGCGGCGGGCCTGCTCGACGGGCTCGCCCGCGGCGAGGTCGATCGCGCGCGTCTGACCACGGACGCCTCCGCCTACTTCACCCCGGACGCACTGGCGGCCTACCGCTCCAGCTTGGCGCCGCTCGGCCGTCCGGCGGAGGTGAGCCAGATCAGCGCCGACGTGATCGACGGCTTGCACGCCAGCATTTACGAGCTGTGCTGGCCCACCCGCAAGCTCGTCGCCATCCAGCGCTTGACGCGGCCGGCAAGGTGGAGGCGTTCACGATCTTCGCGCCATAGCGCCCCTAGGCGACATGACGGTTGCTCCAGCTTCGCGACATTCAGGGAGGCTGCGGTCGAGCCGATTGGCGGCAGCCGACGGCCGCCATAGGAGGTGAAGCGGACTCCTCTCTCGCACCGAAAAGCGGACATGGGCGGAGGGCGAGTTCCCGGAGCAAAGCAATCGACGCGGGACAACCCGCAGCAGGCAGCAAGGGTGTCGCTTCGCGACCGCGCCAGCTGGTAGGTGACCACAACCCTCTCTGCCACTACGACCGTTTTCGCCGTTGCGATGTGGTGAAGCGCCTCCGTCCAAGAAGCGACGGCCATAGAAGGCTTGCGTCCATGACCGAACCGACGATCACCTGCCCGAGCTGCAAGACGGAGATCAAACTCAACGAGTCATTGGCGGGGCCAATGATCGCTGACGTTACCCGACGTTTCGAACAGAAGCTGGCGGCTCAGAATGTCGACATCGCTAGGCGGGAGGCTGCCGTTCGCGAGAGCCAGGGGGCCATTGAAGCAGCTCGAGCGGCTTTGGACGACCAGGTCGCCGCCCGGGTAAGGGATGCCCGTCAAGGGATCGCCGCCGAGGAGGCGGCCCGGGCACAGCGCGCGGCGGCGCTGGAGCTGGAGGGGCGCGATCGGCTCTGGCGGAGGCCGCACAACTCCTCGCTGATCGCGAGGCTAGATTGACGGATGCCCAAGCGGCGCAAGCCGAGTTCGTCCGTAAGTCGCGCGAGCTGGACGATGCACGCCGCGAGCTGGCGCTGGACGTGGGGCGCCGAGTGGAGGCGGGCCTCCTGGCGGTGCGCGACAAAGCCCGTCAAGATGCGGAAGCCGGGATGGGCTTGAAGGTGCGGGAGAAAGAAGAGCAGATCGCTGGCATGCAGCGCCAGATCGAGGATCTAAAGCGCCGCGCGGAGCAGGGCTCCCAGCAGCTGCAGGGTGAAGCCCAGGAGGTTGAGCTCGAGGCGATTTTGCGGGGTAAGTTTCCCCACGACGTCATCGATCCTGTGCCCAAGGGCGAGTTCGGTGGAGATCTCCTGCAGCGCGTGATCGGCTCAGGCGGGCAGCCGTGCGGGACTATCCTGTGGGAAGCCAAGCGCACGCGGAACTGGAGCGACGGCTGGTTGGCCAAGCTCCGTGATGACCAGCGATCCGCCAAGGCCGAGGTCGCCCTCATCGTTTCGCACGCCCTACCCAAAGGAATGCAGAGCTTCGACTTGATCGACGGCGTCTGGGTGGCGGAGCCGCGCTGCGCCGTTCCCGTCGCCATCGCGATCCGTCAGACCCTGATCCAGGTCGCCGGCGCACGGCTCGCTGGCGAGGGGCAGCAGACCAAGATGGAACTGGTCTACAGCTACCTGACTGGCCCCAAATTTCGGCATCGGGTCGAAGCCATCGTCGAGCGGTTCAGCGAGATGCAAGAGGATTTAGATAAGGAGCGCAAGGCCATCACGCGCATGTGGGCCAAGCGCGAGGGGCAAATCGCGGCAGTGATTGAGGCGACCTGCAGGGCATCGCGGGCCGATCGCTAGCGGAGATCGAGGGGCTGGAAATGCCCTTGCTGGACGCCCCGATGAGCTAGGGATAGGCGGCGCACTGCCTCAATGCGGGGATTCTGATCTGCTCGCCGCCGCCCGACTCCGCAGCGATGACTTTGCGCCCGGAGCGGACTCAGGGACCACTCCAGAAACTGGACGTTCACCGATCAAAGGTGGTTCTAGCCGAGACGCCACTCAGCGCCGCATCGCCACGACAAATCTCGACACATGCTCTACTCATAGGTGAGGCCTCAGACCGGCTTGATTGGCTCTCGGGCCGTCCTCTTCGATCTCGCCGCGAGCGTCACCATGACGAAGATCATTCGCGTTCTCGCCCCGCTCGATAGCCAAGACGAACAGACCTTCGGCCTGGCGCTGGCCTACGCCGAGCAGATCGCCAAGGCCGCTGGGATTGCAGATGTCATCCTGCTTACCCACACCAAGGGTCAGCTCGACGGCACGAATTTGTCGCACTTCTTGGGGCCTACGGTCTCCAAGGCCCTGATCAAAGGGAAGATGGCCAGCCTGTCCTGGGGCGGTAGACTTCACGGGGAGACGATGAAAACGTCGCGTTATCAGGCCCAGAGTTCGGTGGTGATCGCCTACTACGCAAACGAGGCGCTTCTCGATTTCGTCGATAGCCTTCACGGGGTTGCTGGAGCCGTCGCCGTGCCCTGGGTGCCGGGCGAAACCGATGGCTGGGCAGCCCGATGGAACGCCCATGTGCATGGGCGAGAGAAACAACTTCCCGCAGTATTGATCGACAATCCGGTTGTGGTCCGGGCGCTGGAGACGTTGACCACAATCATCAAC
>CAXUIA010000355.1:0-2839 GCA_964250835.1 uncultured Acetobacteraceae bacterium
CGGGGCTCCGCCCCGGACCCCGCCAACGCCGGGCGTTGGATCCCATTGTCTAAGCGAGGCGCGGTGACCTGAGCCTTTCCAGGCGTCAACATAATTTTTCTTAGGAAAGTCGAGGTCGCGATGGACGGAATATCTGCCCTTGGGTCAAGCTATCGGCCCACAGATCTCAGCTACTCCGACACTCGCACTGCAGACCCGGCAGCTTCAGGCGCTTCATTTCAGTCCCTAATAGATGAAGCATCTAAAACTCACGATCCCAATATCATCCCTGTCAACACTCCACCGAAGCCGGCAGCTCCGGACCAGACCACGCCGGACGGCCACATCATGGATGGTAAGATCCAGGGTCAGCTGGCTTCCAGAGGCTGGACCAGCGAAGCCATTGATCGCGCTGTTCGCCACGGAGATCGGATCGACGCAGTCAATAAATACACCGGGCAGCCAGCTACTCGGTATGTTGACCCGAAAACCGGTCAGTCGGTCATCATTGACAACGCAACCAATAGAGTGATCCAGGTCGGCGAGCCAGGTTACCGGTTTGGTCCAGAGAGCGGCGATGTTCCGGGGGCGCAGATGCGGCCACCGCCTTCGCCGCTCGCTCCGACCGATGAAGCCGTGCCAAAGACCGACCTGCCTGATTTGCCAGAGATTCCCCCACTCGAGTTGCCGCCAATATGAGCCAACAACCCGCTCCGAATGATCCCCAAGCGTGGCAGAGCTTGCTCAGTCAGGAGCTCATTCAAGCTGCATTTCATTCCGGAGGCGAGCTAGCCTGGACAAAGGACGGTGCGATCAAGGCAATCGAGGTCCTTGAGTCTAGCGGTCAAACGATCATTGGCGTGGACACTTGGATCGTTCGTGACGACGCGCCGACCCCCGTGGTCTTCGACTGGGATCAACGCAAAGCTGGCCAGGATCCAAGATTTCCAGCAACGCCTGTCGAATTTGTTCGGCAGTTCACCTGGGACATCATTCCGCAGGATGAGTCCTCGGATCCTTACTTCAACTTGACTGTCGCTCGACTGTAGAATCTTTGTCGGACAAAGAAGTGGCAAACACAGCAGTGATGCATCTAAACTGATCCAGCATCTATCCTATCTTGCCGCAACGCTGTTCGAACGAAACGATCCTCGAGCAATGTTTGCTGCCGCCAAGTGACGCTCTCACCCCCATCGTGAACGCACGCTAAAATCCGCGCCGACTCGGAGACCACCACCCGATGAGCGTCGGCGCCAGAAACCCACGCATCGACCTCATGCGCGGCCTCTCCATCCTCCTCGTTCTGCTGCACCACTTCAACATCGCCTACCCCGTTGCACGACACAGCACTCGCTTACCTCGCCGGCTGGACCGCGCTGCACGCCGCCCTGCGCAACGGCAACTATGCGGTCACGATGTTCTTCGTGATCTCCGGCTTCCTCATCACGTCCAACACGGACAAGCTATGGCGCGGCCTGCGAAACATCCACGCCCCCATCCTCCTGCTCGCCGCCTACCTGATCTTCTCATCTCTGCTGGCCATCCTCATCAGACGCTTCTACTCCGAGCCCCTCAACAGGCGTCTACGCGCGCCCGCCCTGCTCCCAGGCGCCATGCTGCCGCACCAGCGATCAACGTCACCGGCCAACCCAGCCCATCCGACGCGCTGACATGACGAAGGTCGAACTGACCAGCCGGTCCGCCGCTTCAAAGGCCGCAAAGGCGTCCCTGGCGCCGCTGACCAGCATCTCCGGATCACCACGCGCCTCGATCGACGCTTCCAGCTGCAACAAGAAGCTGGGCCACAAATTCTGCGCGGCGCCCTGGCTCAGATAGGCCGTCGCCGCCCGGCAATCCGCGTCATCTCCGTCCAGCACCCGGCGAAGCAGGATCTTGCCGCCCAGACGTGAGCCTTCGAGCACATACAGCACGCCCATGATCCAGGCGGGATGATCGACGAGCCGAACCGCCACTTCGGACGGGGCTCGAACACCGAGCAGCCGAAGATCTCCCAACATCGCGGCGGTACGCCGGCGTCTGGGCCAATCGCGAAGGCTCCCGCCGTTCTGCCGCTCGACCAGCGCCTCCAGCGGAAGCAACGCGGCCGCTTGGGCTACGAGAAAGCGGGCGTAGTCTCCGCGCACACGAAGGTCGAGATGCGCCGAAGCGGCGTCGATTTGGGCATGCAAACGCGCGGTGGCATCGCGAAGCAAGAGCCGTAACGAGGCCGGACCAGTCCCCATGCCGTCCTCACTCTCGGGCCAAACCGGCCAGATCACAAGACAGGCCCAACCTCTCCAAGCCAGCCATGCCCATCCCGCCGGACTCCACGAATTTCAAGTTTGCTCAGGCCGCCACACGCGCCGGCTTGATCATCGACGCCAGCTGCCCCGCCAGAAATTCGGCCTGCTGCCGGATGTCCGGCACCGCCGTCATCTCCCAGAACGTCCCCTTCGTCACCGGACCCACCGCGAACAGCCGACGAGAAATCGACCCGTCGCGCCCGATCAGCGCGCAGTGCGCCGTCACGTCCAGCCCAAGACACAACCGATCCGGCCGCACCATTCCGTTCGCGAGCAGCGACAGCACCAGCGGATCCCGGATCCGGCTGTAATCCGCATCCGGCCCCGCGCAATTGACCACCCGCCCCGCCGTCACCGACGCGAGCCCGTCGCCGAACCGCGGCCGATACAACACCTCGACCAGCCCGTCCCGCGCCCGGTACTCCCGGATCCGCCCCGCCCGCACCTGCAACTGCCCGCCTGCGCGCACCGCTTCGATCCGGTCGGCGACCGGGCCCCCCCGCCCGGGGCGGGGGGCCGGCCCCCCAGGGGGGGCGGGGGGGGGGGCACCCCCGCGG
>CAXUIA010000356.1:0-2837 GCA_964250835.1 uncultured Acetobacteraceae bacterium
GGCGCATTCATCTTGTCGACCGCCATCGGTGCACTGCCGCAGACCCTCGTCTTCGCCCTTCTCGGAAGCGGCGTCGGTCTCGGCCACCTCGTCCAGGTGCTTCTCGCCGTCGCCCTCTTCGTCGCATCCGGCCTGCTCGGCGCCTGGCTGATGCGCCGGCGCTCGCCGGATCTGGTCTCCACTCCGCTCTGAGGGAGTGGAAAGATGCCGGTCCGGGACCGGCGGCCCAGCGGGGATCCCGGGGGCGGAACCCGCCTCCTAGCGCATCGTGCAGAGCCGCGCCGCCGCTGCGTCCGCCACCACCAGGCAACATGGATGCAGCTGCAGCGCCGACGCACTCACCAGCGGCGTCACCGGCCCGTCTAGCGCCCGCGCCAGGATCGGCGCCTTTGCCTCTCCAATCGCCAGCAGGACAATCTCGCGCGCCGCCAGGATCGTGCCGACGCCCATCGTGATCGCACGCGGCGGCACTGCGTCGGCGTCGCCACCGAACATCGGCGCGTTCTGCGCCCTGGTCTCCGCCGTCAGCGTCACCACGCGAGTGCGCGAACCAAGCGCCGAGGGCGGCTCGTTGAACCCGATATGCCCCGTCTCCCCGATCCCGAGCAGTTGCAGCCCGATCCCGCCGGACGCTGCGATCGCCGCCTCGTAGCGCGCCGCTTCCGCGTCCGGGTCGCGCGCCATACCGTCCGGCACCGCCGTGCGCTCTCGCACGGCATCGACCAGCCCGAACAGCAACCGGTCCATCGTCGCCCGGTAGCTGCGCGGATCGTCCGCCTCCAAGCCGACATACTCGTCGAGATTGAACGTGCGGCATCCAGCGAAGCTCAAACCGGCGCGGTGCATGTCGACCAGTCGCGCGTAGACCCGCTCCATCGTGCGTCCCGTCGCGAGCCCCAGAACGACCGCTGGGTTTGATCGCAGCCGCGCAGCGAGCATCTCCGCCACGAACGTTGCCGCTTCATCCCCGTCGGGCCGTACGGTGACTTTCATGTCACTTTCACAACCAGCAGAGCGTTGCCGCGCGCCCTCCAAAAACGTCGCCTCTGAACACCTTGGCTCGTTTCGGAGCGCCGTGCGGCGCGCAGGCGAAATAGAAGCCGAGCGACCAGGCGATGTCGGACACCGGCTCGATACCGTTGGTCAGGCGATCGCCGGCCGACGGCTGAACCTGCCCCTATACGGCGGAGGCCGCAGCAAATCACTGTCACTGAACCACCTGGCTTGCGCCACGATTGAGGAGGCCGCCACGCGCGCACCATCATCGGCTTGCCCTCGAACGCGCACTCAGCGCCTTGAAGTGCGGCATCTGCATCTGATCAGCCTCACGTCGGCAATTCCGCAGCTGAGATCAGCGCGACGGCGCACATTGCCGTAGCGCCTCATGATCACCGCCGCCGTATTAACGCCGTAGTCGCACTTGCGGCGCATATTACCTCGATCCACAGGGGCCTCTTATGCGCGCGCGATCGCTCAAACTCGGACATAAGATCAGCCTGTCGATGAGCCTGCTCGTCGTGCCCATCGCGTTGCTTCTGATCTTTCTCGTATCGATCCAGAACAAGGAAATCGCGTTCGCCACCAAGGAAGTTGCAGGGACGCGCGCGCTCGACGCTCTCAGCGCGTTGCAGGCCGACTGCGAACACGCGCTCCTCGCGCCGGGCGCGCAAGCCGCCAATCCGGTTGGCGCGGCAGCCGTCGCCGCCTTCCGCGCGCTTGCCCTCTCAACGCCCGCGCAGGATGCCGTCCTGAGCGTCGCGCAGGCCTCCACACCCGCCGCCATCCTCAAGGCACGTGCCGCGCTGCGCGACCTTCAGGGCACGGTCGGAGACCACAGCAACCTCATCCTCGATAACGTGCTCGACTCCTACTACCTCACCGACGTCGTCCTGAACCGCGTGCCCGAACTTCTCGACCGGCTCGTTGATGTCGGTCCGCTTGCCGTTCATCAGGCAAGCTCCACCGACGCCCGTGCGGACTTCCTGATGATGCTCGGCGGCCTAAGAGTGGTCATCGACGGCATGGACGCCTCCATGACCTCGGCCATCGCCGACAACAGATCTGGGTTCCTCGCCTCGACGCTCGGTGGCGACTATGCCGCCCTCCACCAAGACCTGCTCGCGCGTGTCACCGGGCTCCAAGCCTCGCCGGACATGGCCGGCAACGCCACTCTGCTCGACGAAACGGTCCGGTTTGCAAGATCGGCCAACGTTGCGCTGAGTAACCTTTTGCGCGCGCGTGTTGCCCATCAGCAGCAGGTGCAGCTCGCTACCTTGAGCGCAACGTTGCTGGTTGCGTTTGCGGGAATGGCCTGCACGTTGCTCATCATCCGCAACGGCGTCACCGGGCCCATCCGCGCGCTGTGCGCCTCCACCCGCCGCATTGCCGCGGGCGATCTCGACGAGCCCGTGCCGGTCCGGCCGACTCGCGACGAAGTGGCACAACTCGCCCGCGACATCGACGCCTTTCGTGATAGTCTCATACAAAAGCGCGAACTCGATGCCGAACGCCTCCAAGCCGACTCGCTGCGCGACGAGCGTTGGGCGGCGATGAGCAGGCTGTCGCGCGACTTCAACTTGACCGTCGGCGGCCGCCTGAACGGCGTCGGCAGCGCACTCGAGACGCTGCGTGTCGATATCGAAACCGTCACCGGCCGGGCGGACGCCAACAGCGTGGACGTCACGCATGTCGGCTCGGCGACCCAGACCGCCAACACCAACACCCAGACGGTCGCTGCCGCGACCGAGCAGCTTGCCGCCAGTTCCAACGAGATCGCCGCTGCCCTTCAGCGTTCGAAGTCTGCCACCCATGACATGCTCCTCGATATCGAGCAGGCG
>CAXUIA010000357.1:0-319 GCA_964250835.1 uncultured Acetobacteraceae bacterium
TCCGGGCTCAGCCGCACCACCTGCACGACGTTCCAAACGATCCCCAAGCCGAGCACCGACAAAATAAGGCCGTTCAGCAGCCGGTTGTTGCCGAATGCCCCTACCAGCACCGGCGACAGGAACCACGCCACCACCGCCACACCTGCCAGGAAGATAAGCATCCGCACGACATAGACGGTCGGGCGCGTCATCGGCCCGCCACTGGCCCCGGTGCAGCGGCGTCGCTCCCGCTCACCACCAAATCGACCCGGTCGGCCGGCCCCGCCGGCCCCCCCGGGGGCCCCCCCCCCGCCCCCGGGGCCGCGGGGGGCGCGGCGGG
>CAXUIA010000357.1:329-1266 GCA_964250835.1 uncultured Acetobacteraceae bacterium
ATGGCCCGCGGGCGCGCGCATCGAGCCGCGGCGCGGCCACCCCGCCATGCACCACCCCCGCGCGCGCCGCCCGAGCGCGCGCCAGCGACAGCCGACGTGGCGACGACGGGTCGTCCTCCGAGCCGGAGGCGAACGCATCGACGTTCACCACCGTGTTTGGCTCCGCCTTCAGCAGCGAGGCGATCCCGTGCACGGCAGCGTCTGTGCTCGCGTTGACGTCAGCGCTGCCGGCACCGAACGTGATCCGAACCCCGCCCTGGATCGGCGTCGCCGTCCCAGCCGCGGAGGTCACCACCAGCACCGGCGGCGGCGGCGGCGCCGGATGCGTTTCGACATGAAGAACCGGCGGCGCGATCACCGGCGGCGGCGGCGGGTGCAGCGGGATCGGCGGCGCTTTGCCGATCCGCGACGCCGTGCTGCTCGACGGCGCACGCGTCATCTGGCGTCCGTGCTCGTGCGCCGTCGGCCGCGCCACCCGCGCAGCGTGCGCCGCCCTTGAATGCGGCTTAGCCACCGGCCCGAGCTGATCGAGCGCGTGCTGGTTCGTGCTCACCTGAGCCCGCGGCGTTGCGGGCCACCAGGCAATCGCCAGGACCAGCAGCGCCGCACGTTTCATCAGCTCGGCCCAGCGGCCTCAAGGCCCGCCACCACCATCTCCCGCAGCGGTGCGTGCAGGTGCGTATTGCCGGCCACCACGTCGAGCACCGTCTCAACAGCCTGCATCTCACGCCCTTGCGGGTCCGTCACGAAGCCGCCCGCTTCACGCACGATCAGCACGCCCGCGCACGCGTCCCAAGCCTTCACCCCGACCTCCCAGTATCCGTCAAAGCGGCCTGCGGCCGTCCAAGCCAGATCGAGTGCCGCCGCGCCGAACCGCCGAATCCCTGCAACCTGCGGCATCATGAGCGCCATCGTGCGCGCAAACGCCATCCTTTGC
>CAXUIA010000357.1:1276-2821 GCA_964250835.1 uncultured Acetobacteraceae bacterium
CCCGAACACCGCCTGCTCGATGTCGCGCCGCGCCGACACCCGCAGCCGGCGATCGTTCAGCCAAGCCCCACCGCCCTTCTCGGCCCAGAACATTTCGTTCACGACCGGGTTGTAAATCATCCCAGCAGCGATTTCGACCGACCCGTCCGGCAGCCGGCGTTGGAGCCCGACGCTGATCGCCCAGTGTGGCATGCCGTGGAGGAAGTTCGTCGTCCCGTCGAGCGGGTCGACCACCCAGCGCCACGTCCATTGCTCGCCGCCCGAAGCGCCGCTCTCCTCCATCAGAAATGCGTAGCCTGGCCGCGCCCGCGCCAGCTCCTCGCGGAGCGTCGCCTCCGACCTGAGGTCGGCCTGGCTGACGAAGTCTGACGGACCTTTGATGCTGACCTGAAGGCTCTCAACCTCGGTGAAATCACGCAGCAGCCGCTTGGCTGCCTTGTGGGCGGCCGATTGCATCACAGTCATATGCGGCGAAAGGCGTTGGGCCATCAGCCCTTCGCGCGTTCGACGTAGCTCGCGTCCTCCGTCCGCACGACGATCCGCTCCCCCGTCTCGATGAACGGTGGCACCTGCGTCTTGACCCCGTTGCTCAGCAGCGCCGGCTTGTACGACGACGTCGCCGTCTGCCCCTTTGTCACCGGATCGGCTTCCACGATCGTCAGCGTCACCTGGGGCGGCAGCTCCATCGCCACCGGATCTCCTTCAACCAGCTTGACGTTGACCGTCATGTTGTCTTGCAAAAAAGCGACCGACTCGCCCAGGATCGCCGTCGGGATCATCGCCTGCTCGAACGTCTCGGGATCCATCAGCACCAGATTGTCGCCGTCGGTGTAGGAATAAGTGTACTCCTTTTCCTCGGTCATCAGCCGCTCGACCGTGTCAGCCGTCCGCCAGCGCTCGTTGGTTTTGTTGCCGGTCTTCAGATCGCGCATCTCCACCTGTATGAACGCGCCGCCCTTTCCCGGCGTGATGATCTGCTGCTTGAGCACCGTCCAACGCCGGCCCTCATGTTCGATGACCTGGCCGGCCCGGATAAGATTAGCCTGTTGCTTCATGCATACCGCCGGCCGCAAATTGGGAGGGCGGGTTCCTACCCCAGCGCGTCCCGAGCGGCAAGCGAGTGCACCTGACCCCAAGGATCGCGCACCGTGCCCGACGCCAGGTCCAGATAGTCCGGCCCGATCGTCACCTTGCCGTGCCCACCCTCGATGTCGAGCACGTAGCGCGGGATCGCATCCCCCGGCACCCGCCCGCGCAGCGATGCGAGCAGCGCCCGCCCACGCGCGATCGGCACATGGAACCGTGCCGTTCCCGGCGCCCGATCGAGCTGATGCAGCGACGCCGGCGCCACCCGCGCCGCAATCAATGCCCGCAGCAGCGCTTCCAGCCGCTCCGTCGTATCGTTCACCCCAGCCAGCAGCACCGACTGCGACAGGACCGGGATCCCCGCCGCCAGCAGGCGCCGCACCGCGGTCCGGGGGGCGGCCGGGCGGGACCCCCCCCCCCGGGGGATGCCCCAGCACCCCCACCCCCATTGACGCCGCC
>CAXUIA010000358.1:0-2820 GCA_964250835.1 uncultured Acetobacteraceae bacterium
CCTATCCCGACATCCAGAAGTTGCTGGGCCGGGTCAATCTGCCGCCCGCGGTCAGCATCGCCGCGGGTCTGCTCGGCGGCCTGCTCGGGGGAGCGGGCGCGGACGCCGGCGCGTCCGAGCTCAGCCCGCTGCTGTCGGCGTTGTCGACGGCCGCATTGGCCGCGCGGGCCAGCCGGCAGGCGGTGGCGACGACGGACCTGCGGGTTGCTTTCGACTCCTGCGTCGTCAGCTTGAGCCGGCCTTGGTTCGCGCGCCAGCTGGTCCTGCAGCGTGACTGGTTCATCGCGGGCTACGCGCGCGGCGCGATCAGCAACGGGTCGGGCATGGACGACCCGGGGTTGATGCCGACGGTCGCCACCGGGTTCGTGGCGATACGCAACCTGAGCCTGTCGGGGAACTGGTCAGAGGGTGACCGGCAGGCGATGCAGTCGGCGGCATCGCTCGGTCCGTTTTCGTTGCAGGGCCGGACCATCGGCGACGATGCGACGATTACGTGCCCGGGCATGCAGATCATCGGGTGGTTCTGCGACCCGCTGCCGGTTCTGCCACCCGAGGGTGATCCGGCCTTGCAGGACCGCCAGACGGCGGACGCGCACTTTTAGCCCCGGGGGAGACGGGTGATGTTCAAGAAATGAGGCTCGTGTGAACGAGCTAATCCAGGTGCTGACACCAGTAATCGGCAATCATCTCCAATAATCTAGGAAAGGATCATGACTATGCATACGACTTCGATCGACCTGAGCCCGATCATCAACGTCGTTCTGCAGATCGCAGCGACGGTGCTGCTCGCGGCCGGCACGTGGGGCATCTCGCGGCTGGTTCGCTGGCTCGGTCTGAAGAACGCCGCGCAGGCGTCCGCCAACCTCGACGATGCACTCGAGAAATCGGTCACTTACGGGCTGCAGCAGTCACAAGACATCATCAAGGCGCAAGGCTGGGACCATGCCGACGTGCGAAACGCGACGCTTGCCAAGGCGGCACCCTACATGATCGCGCATTTCCCGGACGCGCTGGCCGCGGTCGGCTGTGACCTGTCCAAACCCGATGCGCTGAACGCGTGCGTGACGGAGGCGCTCGACCGGGCATTTCCGCAGGCGGTCGCCGTTGCCGCGGCATCGCCCTCGACGCCCTCGATCGCTTCACCCGCTGCGCTCACCCCGCCGGCGGTCGTCCGGGCGGCCTGACCCCGAACAAAGGAGACTTCACCGATGTGCCCTGATCAGGTGGTGGATCTATCGTCAGCGCTCGCGGTTCCGAATGGGCCGCGACCGCACCAAAGTTTCCGTGACGCCATCGCCAAATGGGAGGCAGAATGGGAGGACGACAGGAACGACAGAGGCAATTACGCCCATTGCTGGGACGGAACGACGCGCCTGATCGGGACCATGCGTGGCGTCACGCCCGACGTCTACGCCAAGTTCCGCGGCGTCGATCCGGCGACCTTGACCGCGGCCGCGATGCAAACCGACATCACGCTCGACGTCGCCGCCGAAGTCGCGATCGAGATGTTCTACAAGCAGCCCGGATTTTGCGACCTGACGTGGTCGCCGGTGGTGGCGATTGCCGTCGATGTCGCCTGGAGCTCGGGCGTGCATCTCGGGGTCTCGATGCTGCAGCAGGTGATCGGAGCGGTATCGGACGGTAATTTGGGACCGCAGACACGGCATGCGCTCGACGCATCGGTCGAGGCGCACGGGGCGGACAGCGTGTGCGCGGATTTCGTTGCGCGCCGCACGCAATTCTACCAGAGCATCAGTGCGCCTGGAAGCCTGAACGCGCGCTTCAGAAGCGGCTGGCTGACCCGCGCGGAATGGTTCAGTCCGACCAATCCGGATTGGTGGAGTCCCTGGCGGAGCTGGACGCTTCAGGTGCCGGTGGCGTCCAAGAAGCCGACGGGGTTTCCGCCCGCTTCGACGGCGCAGCTCTGAACGACGCCGCAGAGCCGGTCATGGTTCAAAACTCTCCCCTGCACTGAAAAGGAAACCGTTCATGTCCGACACCATTGATGCTCCGGTCGATACGACCACGAGTAATGACCCGACACCGGTCAGCGGCGGTGATGCAGCCGCGTCAACTGCACCGGTTGCGCCGGTGGTCGCGGTTAAACTGCGCGTCTTTATCCCCTGTCGCGCGGTGTTCGTCGCCTTCAGCGGCAGCGGGCGTCGTGCTTTTGCAGGCGACGGTCGGGATTTTTCCTATGATGCGGGGACCAGCCGGGCCGAACTGACCGGCAGCGTCACGGTGGGCGTGCCCGGTACGGGCGGCGCCACTCAACTTCTCAGCCGCCAATTCGGCCTCAGTGAGGAGTACAAGTTCGACGACGTGGTCAACGTCTCCGGCAAGCCGGATTGGTGGTTTGATCTGAAGCCTGGCTACACCGTGATCGGCTCCGGCACGCAAACCGCCGACGACGACTCGCTCAACATGGTCGCCGGCGGGGCAGGCAGCACGACGGAGTCGGTGTTCAGTCTTCTCCCATCGGAGATGACAACCCTGTCCTGCATCACCGTTGACGGCGCGCTGCCGCTTATGGCGGGCGCGCCGGCCATCGACGCGACACTGTATACCCACTTCAAGGTGTCGGGCGGGCGGCTGCTCGGCCTGGTTCACGGCAGCCATGACGGCTTTCCCGCCTACGAGCTCTACTTCAACCAGCAGCTCGTCTATAGTTTCGACCCGGTTGCAGCAGGCACTTCTCCGATGAACCTGCTGCCGCCGGAGGACATCACGGTAAGCGGCAGCTATGTCGACCTCGGGCCCGCGTGAGCGGCTCGGCGGTCATCGGCCGTCGTATGGTCGTGCCGATGCAGAGGCTTGACG
>CAXUIA010000359.1:0-2818 GCA_964250835.1 uncultured Acetobacteraceae bacterium
GCTCGGTGTCGTGCCGATCACGCTCGAGGAGGGGCTGGCGCTGACGTTTGCGGGGTGAAATGCTGCGTTCAAGGTCCCGTCAGAGGAGAACGCGCGTGCAGACTGCTCCTGAGCCTGCCTGGCAGGCGAGCTATCCACAAGGCGCGCGCTGGGATCACCATTTCCCGCCGATGACGGTGGTCGAGGTGCTCGACCGGGCAGTTTCGCGTTATCCGGACGCGACGTTCATCGAGTATGGGGGACGTGAGATCAGCTACGCGGCGTTCGGCGCCTGCGTGGAGCGGCTGGCGGCGGGATTGTCGGCGCGCGGGGTGACGGCGGGAACGCCGGTCGCGCTGTTCCTGCCCAACACGCCCTGGCATCCGGTGGCGTTCATGGCGCTGGCGCTGCTGGGTGCGCGGGTGGTTCAGATCAACGCGCTCGATGCCAAGCTCGAACTGGCACAGAAGCTTGCCGACTGCGGGGCGCGGGCTCTGGTGACGACAGACTTCCCGCCGATGATGGCCAAGGCGTTGTGGCTGGTCGAGCAGGGTCATCTCAACACGTTGATGGTGGGCGAGGACACGCGCTGGAGCGGCGGGCCGTCGATGCCGTTGCCGGACTTCGCCGTGAGGCTGTCGGGGTTGCTGGACGTGGAGGTGGCACCCGTTGCGAGGGCGAGCGCCGCCGCGGAAGACGTGCTGGTGCTGCAATACACGGGCGGAACGAGCGGGCTGCCGAAAGCGGCGATGCTGAGCCACAACAATCTGACGGTGGCTGCGCGCATGTATCTTTACTGGGACGAGAAGCCGCGGCCGGAGATGACGCAACGGTTCGTGGGCGTGCTGCCGTTCTTCCACTGCTACGGGCTGGTGACCGCGCTGCTGGTGCCGATGCTGGAAGGACAGGCGGTGCTGGTGCGGCCGCAGTTCGAGGTCGGGCGGACGCTGACCGATTTCGACCAGCGCGGGGCCACGATCATGACGGCGGTGCCGGCGATGTGGGGAGCGCTGATCAGCGCGCCGGATGCGCCGGAGCATGATTTCTCGCGCGCCAACCTGCTGGTGTCGGGCGGGTCGCCGTTGCCGCTGAAGGTCGCACGCGGGGTGGAGAAGATCACCGGGGCGCGGCTGGTCAATGGGTGGGGGTTGACGGAGACGACGGCGCCGGGCGCGCGGATGCCGCTGCATCTGCCGCCGCAAGAGGGTGCGGTCGGCCTGCCGATGCCGGGTGTGGAGATCCGGATCGTGGCGCTCGACGACCGCGACGCGGTGTTGGCGACGGGCCAGGTGGGCGAGATCGCGATGCGCGGGCCGCACGTGTTCCGCGGCTATTGGAACGATCCGGAGGCGACGCGGGCGGTGTTTCACGACGGCTGGTTCATGACGGGCGACGTGGGCTCGATGGATGAGCGCGGGGTGCTGACCTATGTCGACCGGCGCCGCCGGCTGGTGTTCTCTGGTGGGTTCAACGTCTATCCGGCGGCGATCGAGCGGGCGATCGAGGCGCACCCGTCGGTGGTCGGCTGCATCGTGATCGGCGTGCCGGACGAGGCGCGCGGGGAAGCCACCAAGGCGTTCGTGGTGCAGCGGCCGGGAACGGCACCGCTCACGATGCGCGAGCTGCGGGGGTTCCTGGACGACCGGCTGGCGAGACACGAGATCCCGGTGTCGTTGGAGGTTCGAGACACGTTGCCGAGAAGCTCGATCGGCAAGCTGATGCCATCGGTGCTAGAGGCGGAAGAGCGGGCCAAGTCGGCCGGCTAAAAAGGGGTCCGGGGCCGATGGCCCCGGCGGGGTCTGGGGTGGAGCCCCGGCGTTGAGGGAGGCCAATATGGATCGTGAACCCGCCTGGCAGAACTCGTACCGGCCGGGCTTGCGCTGGGATTTCGTGCCCGAACGGACAACGCTGAACGAGGAGCTCGAACGATCGCTGCGAGCCCACGGCGACCGCGTGTTCTTGGAGGTTGGAGACCGCACGATCAGCTATGCGGCCTTTGGGCACTTCGTCGAGCGTGCCGCCAACGGATTGCGCGCGCTTGGGGTCGGCCCGGGCTGGCGGGTGGCGCTGCACCTGCCGAACGTCGCGCAATATCCGATTGCTTTCTTCGCCGTGCTGCGCGCGGGCGGGGTGGTGGTCAATCTGAGCCCGCTCGACGCGGAGCGGGAGTTGGCGAGCAAGATCGAGCTGAGCGAAGCGCGGGTGGTGATCAGTTTCGCGGGCCTGCACGGCAAGCTGCCACGCCGTCCGGAGCTTCGGCTGGTGGTCGCCGGTCCGGACGACCTGTCGGCCTCAGCCGTCGGAGAACAGTCGTTCGCGTCCTTGCTCGCGGCGGCGCCGGCAGGTTCGTCGTGGCCAACTCCCTTCCCTGGCGATCTCGCCGTGCTGCAGTTTACCGGCGGGACGACCGGCGTTCCAAAAGCCGCCATGCTGACGCACGGCAATCTGACCGCGGCGATGTCGATGTTTCATACCTGGATGGAGGCCGAGGAGGAGACACAGGAGCTCGCGCATCGGGTGGTGGCCGTGCTGCCGATGTTCCACATCTTTGCGCTGACCGCGATCCTGTTGCCGGCGGTACGCGGCGGTCAAACGATAATCCTTAAGTCCCGTTGGGACACGGACGACATCATCGACACGATCGTGACCGTCGGACCGACGGCGTTTCACGGCGTGCCGACGATGTATAGCGCGCTGCTTTCAAGCCCGCGCTGCGCCGAAGCTGACTTTTCTTCGCTGCGCTTCGGCATGTCGGGAGGAGCGCCGCTGCCGGTGGAGGTTTGGGAACGGTTCGTGCGGTCGACCGGCGTCAACCTCGTCGAGGGGTGGGGCATGACGG
>CAXUIA010000360.1:0-2796 GCA_964250835.1 uncultured Acetobacteraceae bacterium
CGGCGAGGTCACGCAGACGGGAGGAGTCCTGGGTGGGCATCGGGGTAACGTGCCTTTCGCCTGATGGGCCGGTCGAGAGTGTCGCGCGCAGATGGTCAGCCCGGCCATCGTTGGCGGGGAGCGGTGTGGTCAGGCGGGCGCATTGCGTAGTGGGCGTCGTAGCTGACTGGCCAAGCAGGCAGCCGATGGCCGGGCGCAGGAAAAAGGCGCCGCAGATCAATGCCGAGACCGGGTTGCCTGGAAGGCCGAGGACCGGCACGGCGCGGGCGCCGAAGTGAAGATGACCGTGCATGACCGGTTTGCCGGGCCGCATGGCGATGCGCCAGACGTCGGGATGGAAGCCGTGGCGGGCGAGTGCCGGGCGGACGAGATCGTGGTCGCCCACGCTGGCGCCCCCGAGCGTGACGAGCAGGTCGGGGCCCCCGCGGCGGGGCGGGCGGCAGCGGCTATCGCGGCCTCGCTATCGGCGGCGATCGGGAGAATGAGCGGACAACCGCCGGCGGCTTCCACGATCGCGGCAATGGCGAAAGAGTTGGAGCTCGTGAGGCCGCCGTCCGGCACGGGTTCGCCGGGGAGCACGACCTCGTCACCGGTGGCGAGGAGTGCCACGACAGGACGGCGCCGGACGGTAAGCCAGGGATGGTCGGCACTGGCAGCGAGGCCGATGGTCGCGGCGCCCAGCCGAATGCCGGTCTCGATCAGGGTGTCGCCGATGCGGAAGTCGCCGCCGCGCCGGCGGATGTGACGGCCGCTTTGCGCGGCAGCATTGAGAGTGATGGTGGCGCCGTCGCGGGTAACGTCCTCCTGCACGATGACGGCGTCGGCGCCGTCCGGGAGGACGCTGCCGGTGAAAAGACGCAGAGCCTGGCCTGACTCGAGCCGTCCCGCGAAGGGGTGGCCGGCGGGTGCTGCGCCGATCACCGGCAGTCGAGCGCCCACGATGCCGGACTGAGCATGCAGCGCGTAACCGTCCATGGCGGAGACGTCCTGGGCGGGGCTGTCGCGCCTGGCGAGAACGGGGCGTGCGGTGACGCGGCCGAGGGCTGCGGCAAGCGAGACGATTTCGCCATCCGTCGGATGGAGTCCGGCGAGGATGCGGGCGCGTGCGTCTTCGATGCTCAGCATGGCGCGGAGGCGGCGCGCTTGACGGCAGGTCGCGTGATGCGCATGTTCCCGCCCTTCATCGTAGCTCCCGAGACGCGCTCATGGCCAAAACCAACACCGTGCAGATCAAGCTCGTGTCGACTGCCGACACTGGCTATTTCTATGTCACCAAGAAGAACGCGCGTGCGCAGACCGGCAAGATGGAGCTGCGGAAGTACGACCCGGTCGCCCGCAAGCACGTCGCTTTCAAAGAAGCAAAAATCAAATAGCGCGGGTCCGGAGGCGCTGCCCCCGGCGGGTCCAGGGCAGAGCCCTGGTCTTAGAAGAGCTTATCGTCAGGACCGTAAGGCACCACGATCTCATCCGGCTGGGCGAGGTTCAGCATAGCCCGAGCCCGCTCGTCGATCGTGTCGGCGTCGAGTTCTGTGTCGCGTAGGCCCTGAACGCGTTGACGCCAGGCTTGCTGTTCCAGCACAGCCGCTTCCTTGCCGGCGTCGGCGCGGTCGAGAAGAGCGAGTTGCTGCGCGTAGCTCTTGAGCCCGAGATCGCCCTGCGTCGCATTCCAGGCAAAGTAAGCAGTCAATCCGAGAAAGATAACGGGAGGTATGGCCTCCTTCAGTTTCTTCTTGATGGCGCGCATGAGCGTCATGGGTCGATTCCTGAGCAGGCTTGACGCTTGTAACGAAGACGGGACGGAACTGGAAGAATTAGGTGCGCAGTATGGTCCGGCCGGCATAGCGGGCAGCAGAGCCGAGTTCGCGCTCGATCCGGATGAGCTGGTTGTATTTGGCGGTGCGGTCGGAGCGCGACAGGCTGCCGGTCTTAATCTGGCCGCAGTTGGTGGCGACCGCCAGGTCGGCGATGGTGCTGTCCTCGGTTTCGCCGGAGCGGTGGCTCATGACCGCGGTGTAGCCGGCCCGCTGCGCCATCTCGACCGCTTCGAGGGTCTCGGTCAGGGTGCCGATCTGGTTGACCTTGACGAGGATCGAATTGGCGGTCCCGGTCTCGATCCCGCGGGCGAGGCGCTCGGGATTGGTGACGAAAAGGTCATCGCCCACGAGCTGGAGGCGGCTGCCGAGACGGTCGGTGAGCAGCTTCCAGCCGTTCCAGTCGTCCTCGGCGCAGCCATCCTCGATCGAGACAATGGGGAAGCGGGCGGCGAGATCGGCGAGGTATTCGACCATTTCGGCTGAGTCGAGCCGCCGGTTCTCGCCATCAATGGCGTAGACGCCGTCGCGGTAAAACTCGGTTGCCGCGCAATCGAGCGCGAACACCACATCCTCGCCGAGCCGGTAGCCGGCGGCCTCGACGGCGCGGCTGATAAAGGAAAGCGCCTCGTCGGCGGAGGCAAGGTTGGGCGCGAAGCCGCCCTCGTCGCCCACGTTGGTGTTGTGGCCGCCATCGCGCAGACCCTTCTTGAGGCGGGCGAAGATCTCGGACCCAATCCGGACGGCGTCGGCGATCGTGGGCGCTCCGACGGGCTGGATCATGAACTCCTGGATGTCGATCGGATTGTCGGCATGCTGGCCGCCGTTGATGATGTTCATCATCGGCACCGGCAGCGTGCGGGCGAAGACCCCGCCGACATAGCGGTAAAGCGGCGTGCCGGCTTCCTCGGCGGCGGCCTTGGCGATGGCGAGCGAGACGGCCAGAATGGCGTTCGCACCCAGACGGCTCTTGTTGGGGGTGCCG
>CAXUIA010000361.1:0-2776 GCA_964250835.1 uncultured Acetobacteraceae bacterium
GCGACATCTACACCGACGTCGACGGGGTCTACACTACCGACCCCAGGATCGAGCAGCGGGCGCGGCGGATCCCCAAGATCTCCTACGAGGAGATGCTGGAGATGGCCTCGCTCGGCGCCAAGGTGCTGCAGACGCGCTCGGTGGAGATGGCCATGGCGCACCGGGTGCCCGTGCGCGTGCTGTCCAGCTTCACCGAACCCGGGGCGGCCGGCCCCGACACCGGCACCATCGTCTGCGCGGAGGAGGAGATCGTGGAGAAGCGCATCGTCAGCGGGGTCGCCTACAGCCGCGACGAGGCCAAGATCACCCTCTACGGCGTGCCCGACCTGCCGGGCGTGTCGTCGAGGATCTTCTCGGGCCTCGCCGACGACAACGTCAACGTGGACATGATCGTGCAGTCCCATGCCCGCACCGGCAACACGGCCAACATGGAGTTCACCGTCGGACGGCGCGATGCGACGCGCACCCAGGAAATCCTGCTCGGCCTGCAAGGCGAGGTCGGCTTCGAGCACGTGGCCTGCGACGAGAACGTGGCCAAGGTCTCGGTGGTGGGCGTCGGCATGAGGAGCCACGCCGGCGTCGCCAAGACCATGTTCACAGCGCTTGCCGAGCGCGGCGTCAACATCCAGGTGATCTCCACCTCGGAGATCAAGATCAGCGTGCTGATCGACGCGGCCTACACCGAGCTGGCGGTGCGGGCGCTGCATGCGGCGTATGGGCTGCAGGAGGGGTGAGGGGGCGCCGGCTTACGGTAAGAGAGCTGGCGGGAATTTCACCCCAAAGCAGACGGAACGCCGTGCCGTCCCCACTGCAGCCTCTTAGGCGATCAGGCGCGTGTCTGGGGTAATTCGCTTAGGATCAAAGCCGGTTTGGTCGGCTATGAGGTCGCATAACGCGCGCCACACTGCTGTTGGGCGTGTATCAGCGCCAACTGAAGCGAACCGGCTGAAATGTCTGGCGGTAATCCTTCTCGCGAGGTCTCCCACACTTGTTGAGCGATAGGCACCCATATCGGTCGAAGTCATCGCAAAGCCTAGAGGCATAAGCAGCAGGAGAGGCCAGAGCACATGGTGAGAGAGAGTGAAGAAAATCCCAGAAAAGCCTATCAGCAGCACAAGAACACCCACTCCGCCCCGCAAAGACAAGGTGTTCGGCAACGCTCCGATATCAAGCTCCTGAGATATCGTTGCGAATAGTCGCTTGGGCGGCAGGCTGACAATCCCTGCCAGCTTTGTCCCAGGCCTTATATACCCTGGGATGCCTTCTTTGCGAGCCAGGATAACCCTAAGTCGGTAAAACGCCATTGAGGTGGAGCATAATCCGGCTGTGCCATCGGACGGCACCCTCGCTAAAAGCGCATTGTAGATGTCACCAACAGTGAACCACCTAGTTGTTTCGTCACCGAACCGGACACCGAAGGAGGCCTCAATCGCGCGGATAAGATCGACGTCATCGTCATCCACGAGACCGATGGTATCCGATTTTGCATGTGCCTGCGTGCTCAGCATTTACGGAGAATGACCGAAGTTACAGCTGTCGCGCAAGAATCACATTCCACTCCTTCTGATACGCAGCTAACGTCCGATGCTCGGCGCACGGTGGCTCAATCTGCGATGCCCACGACGAACGCAAGCCGCCGTCCCAGCGTGAGCAGGGTCGCAGCGTCGACCCTGCCGATCGGCGCGCCGCAGCGCTCGCGGCGGACGGCCACGATCTTGTCAACCATGACTTGCGAGGGGCGTTGCAGGCCGGTCTCTGGGTCCGCGGCCAAGTCGAGGCGGTGGAGCGCCGCGTCTCGCAGCGTGGTGGTGATCAGGCACACAAGGACGCTGTCGGTCTGCGCGAGCGCATCGGATTGGATCACCAGCGCCGGGCGGGGCTTGCCGTAGTCTCCACTGACCGCGACCGTGATCAGATCGCCCCGTTTCACCGGGCGGCGTCGCTCCAGTCGGCCGCCGCCTCAATGAAGTTCAATGCGTCGCCTTCCTCCGGCGCCCCGCGCAATAGCCTTGCCTGACGTTCCGCTTCGGCCACGAAGCCGGGCGCTCGCGGGTCGGAAACCCATAGCCGCACGAGTTTCATGCCGGCCGCCGTCTTGGACGCCCGATAGCGCTGGAACTTGTCGGGGCTGTTTGCGGGGTGTGATCGGCGGGGCATAGGCGTGACCTGTCGAAGCTGTCGAAGGTAGCGCGCTACTCGCTCCGCGGCAATGTCATGGAGCGCCTGCGATGTGGGTCGGTTCGGTTGCGCGTCAGGCGAGACGCCCAGAGCGTCGCCCGATTGCTTGTGCTAAATGGAACGCGTTCACCAATAGCGGTATGGTGCAGGACATGGAGAAGGGCTTCAACAGCATCGGTCAACAGCTCGGTCAAGGCAACACCTCCCTGTACATGCTCCAGTCACTGATCTGATAGCCATGACAAACTGGAGATGGAGCGCTGTCGGCGTATCCCTCGCCTGTTTTGCGGCGGCCGCCGTAAACGGCTGGCTGGCGGGCGGCGATATGCTGCATCTCCTTCGTGGTCTTGCCGAACGACGTGCGATCATCACGTCGGCACACTACAGTTCCACGGGCCTGATCCTGACCCCGTTGGGGGCCAGCTTCGGGCTGCTGTTCCTGTTCAGCAAACAGGCCACCCCCGAGGAGATGAAGAACGCGTCGAAGCGGAGCCCAAGATGGAGCGGCCGCTACCTGGCGTTCGTGCTTGTAAGCCTCATTGCGGCGTTGCTCGCGCCCATCCCGCAATATTCGATCGTCAATCACATAGCGCTGCAG
>CAXUIA010000362.1:0-291 GCA_964250835.1 uncultured Acetobacteraceae bacterium
AGTTCGCCGATTGCAGTCGGCATACGCGGCGGCGGCACGCTCTCGCCGGCCAGCGGCACGAAGCTCACCCGCGTGCGGCCGCGTCCACCAGCCGGCGCACGCCCCGCGAACGCCGGCCCCGAGATCTCCTCGACGATGCTGTTCCACGCCTCGCAGCTCTCGCACCGCCCGGCCCACTTCGCCGTCACTGCCCCGCACTGCTGACAAACAAAGCGCGCCGCTTTAGCGGCCATCGCGCGCCATCCTCCCCCCCTGCGTCCGCCCCTAGACAGGCTGCATGTCGCCCAGCAC
>CAXUIA010000362.1:301-1426 GCA_964250835.1 uncultured Acetobacteraceae bacterium
GAAGCATGTAGGCGTAGCCGCCCGTCCGCCCGCTTCCGACCGGCCGCACCGCCACCCGTCGGCGTTTCATCTGCGCCGCCAACTCTCCCAGCAGCACCCCTGCGTCCGCATCATCCGCGACCGCCCCGCACGTCCCGTCATCGAACAACAGCAGCGCCATGTGCCCGGCCGCGGTGCTCGCGTCGAACACCACCCCCGGCCTGACCATCAGACGCGGCGCCCGCATCGGCCGCAGCCCTCGCGCCGCCTCCCGCGCCGCGCCAACATCGCCGGCATGCGTCAAACACACACGGTCGAATAAGCCGACCAGGTCTACCGCCTCGCGCTGGGAAGGCGCCGCACCCATCAACAACAGCACGAGGGGCGCTGCCCCTGGACCCCGCTGGAAGCAGCGCTTCCAGACCCGCCTCATCGGCGGAGCTCCATTGTGATGGGACCTTCCCGCCGCCCGTGCGTGAACTGGTCGACGACGTCGACACCAGACGACAGCAGCGATCCGGCAGGTCCCTCCCAAGCGATCCGGCCGCGATACAGCATCGCCGCCCGGTCCCCGATCCTGGTCGCACTCGCCATGTCGTGCGTGATCGCGATCGCCGTCGACCCCAGCCGCTTGACCACATCCACGATCAGACCGTCGATCACCGCGCCCATGATCGGATCGAGCCCCGTCGTCGGCTCATCGAGCAGCACGATCTCCGGGCCAGCCGCCACCGCGCGCGCCAGCCCCACACGCTTCTGCATGCCGCCCGACAGCTCCGACGGCGACAGGTCGCCCACCGACGGCGCCAGCCCCACCAGCCCGAGCAGCCGGTCCGCCTCCATCCGCGCCGCCCGCCGCGACGGCTTCGGCCCGCGACCCTGGCCCGCCAGCAACCCGAACGCCACGTTCTCCCAGACCGGAAGACTGTCGAACAACGCCGCCGCCTGGAACAGCATTCCCATTCGCGCCCGCACCAAGACCCGCTCGCGCGCCGGCATCAACAACACGTCACGCCCGTCGATCTCGATCACCCCCGCATCCGGCTCCAGCAGCCCAAGGATGCACTTGATCAGCACCGACTTTCCCGTCCCCGACCCGCCAATCACCACCATCGACGTTCCGGTCGCGACATCGAGGTCCACGCC
>CAXUIA010000362.1:1436-2766 GCA_964250835.1 uncultured Acetobacteraceae bacterium
CTTCGGACCGAAAGCCTTGCACAACCCGCGGATCCGGATCTTCGGCACGCTCATTTTGAAAAGAACAGCTCCGTCAGCAGGTAGTCGAACGCAAAAATCAGGATCGACGCCGTCACGACCGCCGAGGTCGTCGCCGTTCCCACCCCTTCGGCGCCGCCCCGACTCCGGTAGCCATAATAGCAGCCCATGAGTGCGACGATGAACCCGAACACCGCCGCCTTGACCAATCCCACCGTCACGTCAGGCACCGTCAGGATCGACATCGTCGACGTCAGATAAGGGCGCGACTGAAACCCGATCACGCCCACGGCCACCAGCCACCCGCCGGCCACGCCCAGAATGTCGGCCACCACCAGGATCGGTACGCCCAACAGTCCCGCCAGCACCCGCGGCGTCACCAGGAACTTCATCGGGTCCGTCGACAGCGTCGACAGCGCGTCGATCTGGTCCGTCACCCGCATCGTGCCCAGCTCGGCCGCCATCGACGCACCCACGCGTCCCGACACCATCAGCCCAGCCAGCACCGGCCCCAGCTCGCGCACCACCGACAGCACCACGACAGCCGCCGTGGCCGACGCCGCGTTAAACCGCGCAAACCCGGTGTAGGACTGCAGCGCGATCACCGCACCCGAGAACAGCGCCGTCAGCGCCACCACCGGCAGGCTGAAGAACGCCACCTCCGCGAACGCACGCCCGAACTCGCGCAGGTAGAACGGCGGCCGCACCGCATGTGACAGTGCTTCCGCCCCGAACAGCGCCACCCGGCCCACGAGCTGCAACGCCTCGATCGTCACGCGCCCCACCAGGGCGAGGGCATCGAGCGGATGCCACCGGCCGTTCGATCTGTCGTCAGGCATCGTCGTGCCCTACCCTGCTCCATCCCGCGCAGCAAGCGGGCCAAGCCGGAGCCCGCCATGCCGCTCGATCCGCAGACCCGCGACCTCCTCGACCTTTTCAGAGCCGACCGCGACGCCAAACCAACCGGAGACGTCACGCCCGCCGAGTTCCGCGAGCGGCTCCGACAAACCAGCCGCGCCTTCGCGGGCAAGCCCCCGGCGATCGCCGGCGTCGAAGATCTCACCCTGCCGAGCACCGGCCTGCCCGCGCGCCTCTACCGTCCCGACGCGCCCGATCCGCCCACCACCATCTTCTTCCACGGCGGCGGCTGGGTCGGCGGTGACCTCGACACGCACGATGTCCTGTGCCGCACGATCTGCCATCACGCTCGAACATCGGTCGTCGCCGTCGACTACCGCCTCGCCCCCGAGCATCCGTTCCCTGCCGCGGCCGAGGACGCGTGGTCGGCCGCAGAGGCGGTCGCCGCGCATGC
>CAXUIA010000363.1:0-2752 GCA_964250835.1 uncultured Acetobacteraceae bacterium
GTGTAGAGCTCGGTCAGCAGCGTGGCCTTCCACGCGTTCCACACCCGCGGCGAGACCGCGCGCATGTCGGCAACCGTCATCATCAGCAGCAGCCGCAGCCGCGCCGGCGACTGGATCGTGTCGGCCAGGTCCAGGATCGTTTTCGGATCGTCGATGTCGCGCTTGAGGGCCACCGTGCTCAGCAGCAGGTGATGCAGCACGAGCCAGGAGACCGTTTCAGTTTCCTCCGGCGAAAGTCCGAGGCGTGGGCCGAGCGACTGCGCGATCTCCGCTCCGAGCTCCGAATGGTCGCCGCCGCGGCCTTTCGCGATGTCGTGCAGCAGCAGCGCGACATAGAGCGCGCGCCGCGAACGAGGATCGAGCGCAAGATCGGTCGCGAGCTCGCTCGCAACCGGCGTCACTTCGGTGAGCTTGCCCATCTCGAGCGCGTTGAGCACCCGCACCGCTTCGATCGTGTGCTCGTCGACCGTGTAGACGTGATAGGTGTCGAACTGCATCTGCCCCACCACGCGCGACCAGTCCGGGATGATCCGGCCCAGCAGCCCCGTCTCATTGAGCAGGCTCAGGTGGCGCGCCCCGTCAGTGCGCGGCGCATCAAGCGTTCCGCACAGCAGATCGAGCAGGATTGCGTTGGCTTTCGGCTCGTTGCGGAGCGCCATCGCCCCGCGCTCGAAACGGATCATCTGGTGCAGTGCCAGCGGATGCAGCTTGAGTGATCGGTCGCGCGCGATGACCAGGCTCTCCAGCATGGAGATCGGGTTCTGCCCGAAACGCTCCGCCGCGATGGGTAGAAGCTGCCCGTCGAGCAGTGTCATGCCCGTCTCGGTCAGCGTTTTGTCGGCGACCGCCACGATGGCGGGCTCGCCGCGCGCGGCCCGCATGAGTTGCGGCTCCAGTACGTGGGTCAGTCGCATGACGTCGCGCGCGGTCAGGAAGTAGTGCCGCATGAAGCGTTCGACCCCGACCTGGCGGCCGCGATGGGTGTAGCCCATGCGAGCGCCCACGACCGGCTGCAGGTCGAAGGTCAGGCGCTCCTCGGCGCGGCCGGTGACATAATGAAGGTGGAACCGCACCGTCCACAGAAAGTCCCACGACCGCTCCGCGTGCCGTGCTTCGGCCGCCGTGAGCAGCCCGGCACCGGCGTGGTCCGGTCCGTGGCCCGCCACGAGTTCACCGACCTCCCTGTTGCCGACGACGGCACGCGACATCCAGTAGAGCGTCTGCATGTCACGGAGGCCGCCGCGGCCCTCCTTGATGTTCGGCTCGACCAGGAATGCGCTTTCGCCGTATCGCAGATGACGCGCGTCGCGCTCCGCCCGCTTGGCCTCGAGGAAAGCCGCCGTGCCAGCCGACGCGGCGGAGAGCGAGAGGCGCGCGAGCAGGACGTCGAACAGCGCGGCGTCGCCCGCGAGCAAGCGTACATCCACCAGTGAGGTCCGGATGGTCATGTCGCCCGCGCATTCGGCCACGCACTCTCCGGTCGAACGCGTCGCGTGCCCGACCTTTAGTCCCAAATCCCAAAGGAAATAGAGGATGAACTCGACGACCATCTGTGCCGCGGCACCCGCATTGTCCCCCGTCAGGAACAGCAGGTCGATATCGCTGAACGGCGCCAGCGTTCCGCGGCCGTATCCGCCGGTTGCTGCGACCGCAATCGTCTCGCGTGCCGCATCCGGCAGCTGTGTTCCGATTGCGTAGGCGAACAGCTCGCCGATGAGACCGTCTATGCGCTGCGACAGCAAGCCGGCCGCCGCCGCTCCCGACAGGCTGTAGGCCTCGAACGCCGAACGGATCTCGCCTTGAAGGTGCGCCAGATAACGGCGGAAGACGGCTAGCGCGTCGCCGCGCGCAGTCTCCTCTCCGAGCTGCTCGCGCAATCCAGAGGCATCCACGCCGCGCTCGGCCGTCGAGTTCGAGGCACCCATCTGTCAGTTATTAGGAGCTTCCGACGCCGCCCAACAACTTATCTTGCGCTGCAACAACAAGCGATCGCAGCCGATACAGCATTTCATGTGCCTCGCGTGGCGTCAGCGCATCGGGTTCTACCTCGCTCAGCAAAGCCTGCACCGGATCGTGCGCTGCCGCCGGAGCAAGATCCGCGAACAGCGGCAACGCGGCGCCTGCACGACCGACGCGTCCGCGCCTCTCGAGCTCGCCCAGGAGTGCGGCCGCGCGCCCGACGACGTTGGCCGGAACGCCCGCCAGTCTGGCCACCTGAACGCCCCAGCTGCGTCCCGCCGCCCCTGGAACGACCTCGTGTAGAAACACCACCTCACCTTTCCATTCGCGCACGCGCATCGTGTGGGCGCACATCTGTGGAAGATGCTCGGCGAGCTCTGCCAGTTCGTGAAAATGCGTGGCGAAGATGGTCCGGCAACGTACCTGCCCGTGCAGAGCTTCAAGGACTGCCGTCGCGATGGCAAGCCCATCGAGGGTGGACGTGCCGCGCCCGATCTCGTCGACCACCACCAGCGAGCGTGGCCCCGCCGCGCGCAGGATCGCCGCCGTTTCTGTCATTTCCACCATAAATGTCGAGCGTCCGCGTGCCAACTCGTCCGACGCGCCCACGCGGCTGAACAGCCGGTCGACGAGCCCAATGCGCGCCGAGATTGCCGGCACCGGCAGCCCGGCCTGCGCCAGGATTACCGCGAGTGCCGTCTGGCGCAGGAAGGTCGATTTGCCGGCCATGTTCGGTCCTGTCAGCAGCATCACGCGACGGCCCGGCGACAGGTCGAGATCATTGGGCGTGAAC
>CAXUIA010000364.1:0-2748 GCA_964250835.1 uncultured Acetobacteraceae bacterium
CCTGTTCGTCATCCTGCTCGTTGTCGTGACACAATGGTTTCGCCTGCAGCGGGCGCGGCAGCAGGGGCTCGGTTCGGCCGATCAGCAGGCGTTGGAGCGGGCGCTCGCGCAGGCGCGCATGCTTGAGCAGCGCGTCGAGAGTCTCGAACGCGTGCTCGACGAGGATATGCCGGGATGGCGTCGCAAGGTGTCCGCATGAACCTCGGCGTCGCGGCCGCGGCCGCCTGGCTCGCGCTTGCGGGTGGTGCGCAGGCGGCGGTGCAGGGTGACCGGCTGATGCTTGAGCTGCCTTGCAGCAGCGGTCAGGAGACGGTCGCAATCGTGCCTGACGCGTCGTTGTCGCACGGCGTCGACATCGACGGATCGACGAGCGGCGTGTCGACCCGCGATGGCGAAATCAGGGTATCCGGCTCCTGCCAGGGAGACGGGGAACTGACGATACGGGTGCCGCCGGCCTTCATGGTCAGCGTCAGTTCAGCATCATCGGGTGATCTCCGTCTCGGTAATCTGGACGGGTTCGTCACCGTAGGTCTTCGCGGCAGCGGCGACCTGGACGGCGGCCAGCTCGGAGGGAAGTTCGTCCTGGAGAACTCGGGCGGAGGCGACGTTCATCTCGGCGGCCTGGCAGGAGACGCCACTCTGAGCCTCTTCGGCTCTGGTGATCTGTCCGTCGGCAGTGTGCGATCGGGATCGGTGACGCTGATCGACTCTGGCTCCAGCGACGTCAATCTCGGCGCTGGTTCCATCGGCGCACTGTCGGCGACGCTGTCCGGTTCGGGCGACCTCGCGGTGGCAGCGGTCGTCGGTGGCGGCAACGTGGTTACCTCTGGAAGCGGGGACATCACCATCGCGCGCGTCGTGGGCGATCTGGTTCAGACGCAGACCGGTTCGGGCAGTATCACAGTGCACGCTCGCGGGACGGAAGCGGCGCCCACGCCGGCGCCGCAGGACGTGCGGCGTTCGTCGCCGCAAGAGGACGCGAGTGACGGCCCGCATCTTGGCGCCGACATTTTCCACGCTGTTCTGACGTTCGCCCTGGTTGCGTTTGCCGTGTGGTTTTGGCGCAAGCGTCGGCGTCGGACGCGGGCGATGTCGGCCGCGCGTGATCCGAGAGTGGAGGCGACGGTTGACCGGCTGAATGCGGTCGCAAAGCGCGTTGGCAGGCTGGAAGCGGTGGTGACGTCGAGGGAGTTCGACCTGAACCGGCGCTTTCGCGAGATGGGCGACTAGGCGGGTCCGGGGCCGCAGGCTCTGGCGGGGTTTGGAGTAGAGCCCCAACGAAGCTGCGTATGCTCAGGCCCCGGGATGGTCAGGTAAGCCATGTGCCGCGCCTCGAGCCGCCCGCGCGTGACGTTGTCGAGGATCAGTCCGCAGACGAAGCTCAAGCACGCGAGAAGAACCAGTCCCATCGACAGCACTGCGGTCGGCAGGCGTGGGACAAGTCCAGTTCTCGCATACTCGACGATGATCGGCACACCGAACAGAAGAGCAAGAACCAGCAGGATGCCGCCTGTGACCGAGAACAGGGCGAGCGGCTTTTCCTGTTTGACGAGAACCAGGATGGTGCGAAGGATGCGGATGCCATCGCGGTAGGTACGAAGCTTGGAGGCGGAGCCCTCCGGGCGCGCACCGTAGCGGGTCGGGATCTCACCGATCGGCATACGCAGGCTGAGAGCATGAACCGTCAGTTCGGTTTCGATTTCAAAACCCGATGACAGGGCGGGAAACGACTTAACAAAGCGTCGGGAGAAGCCGCGATAACCAGACAGCATGTCGGTCAGACGATTGCCGAAGATCAGACCCACGAGACCGGTCAGCATCAGGTTGCCGGTGACGTGGCCGCGGCGATAGGCACCGCTGTCCTGATGGATGCGGGCGGCGTTCACCATGTCAAGAGCGTCGGTGGTCAGGGCGGCGATGATGCCGGGCGCGGCCGCCGGATCGTAGGTGCCGTCACCATCGACGAGCACGTAGAGGTCTGCCTCGACGTCGGCGAACATGCGCCGCACAACGTGGCCTTTGCCCTGGAGCGCGGCGCGATGGACGGTCGCCCCGGCGGCGCGTGCGATGCCGGCTGTGCCGTCACTGGAGTTGTTGTCGAACACGTGGATCTCGGCGCCCGGAAGGGTGCCGGAGAAGCCTCGCACGACGGAGGCGATGGCTTCGGACTCATTGTAGCAGGGGATGATCACAGCGACGCGCGAGATGTTCGGGCGTGGCTGGAGGACGTTCACATCACGACCGGTTGGAACGAGCCGATCATGATCGCCTGTTCGAGCCGTGCCAGCAACGGAATGGCCACGACCTGGATCAGGATCAGGACCACGAACGGGCTCAGGTCGACGGCGCCAAAGGTCGGCAGGATGCGTCTGAACGGGGCGAGCACGGGCTCGGTCACTCGATAGAGGAAGTCGCCGATGGTCCAGACCATCCGGTTTCTGGTGTCGAGCACGCCGAAGCTGGTCAGGAGGCTGAAGACGCAGACGAGGATCACCGCCCAACTGAGCAGCTTGAGAACCAGAAACAGCAGGTCAAAGAGAATGGGGATCAAGGAACACCGGCGTGGTCAAGGATGACCGGGAAGCTAGCGGTGGGTCACCGCCTGTGCAACTTGGCCCTACGGACACTGTCAGCGGCGGCTTGACGCCCCGTCGCGTGCTGCGCATGTTCCGGCTCGCCGCGCAGGCGGGGCTGTAGCTCAGTTGGTAGAGCGCCTCGTTCGCAATGAGGAGGTCAGGGGTTCGATTC
>CAXUIA010000365.1:0-289 GCA_964250835.1 uncultured Acetobacteraceae bacterium
GCGTGCCCTCGTGCAGCTTGAGCTGACCGGCGGTGACCACGGTCTCGCCGGCCGAGAGGCCGGAGACGACGGCAACCTGGTCACCGCGCGTCTCGCCGGTCTGGACCAGGACCTGATGGGCGATCTGGGTGTCGTGCGGCCCGGGACGCACGATAAAGATCGTGCTGCCGTAGGTCGCGTAGGTGATCGCGGCCTGCGGCAGGGTGACGTAGCTGGCTGGAGCGCCGGTCTCGAGCCGGACGTTGGCGAACATGCCGGGGAGCAGCGCGCCGTCGGGGTTGGCGAGCGT
>CAXUIA010000365.1:299-1915 GCA_964250835.1 uncultured Acetobacteraceae bacterium
GGAGCGATGGGGTCGATGCGCGCGTCGAAGCGGCGGCCGGGATAGGTGTCGACCGTCAGTTGCGCGTGGCCGCCGACGTCGATGCCGGCCAGTTCGCCCTGCGGCAGGTAGAAATCGACAAAGATCGGATCGACGCTTTGCAGCGTCACGATCGTCGTGCCGGGCTGGAGATACTGGCCGAGATCGACCTGGCGGACGCCGAGACGGCCGGCAAAGGGGGCACGGACGATCTTCTCGTCGATCAGCGCCTGCTCGGCGGCGACCTGGGCCCGGTCGGCGGCAAGCGTCGCCTGGTCGGTGTCGACGACGGCGTGGCTGACGGCCTGCGCCGCATTCTCACGCGTGTCGCGGGAGAGGTTGAGCGCGGCGAGGTCGGCGTTGGCGCGCAGCTCGGCCAGACGGGCGGGCTCTTCGTGCAGGCGCAGCCGGAGCAGAACGGCACCGGCGGGAACGTTGGCGCCGGAGGCGAAGTCGATGTCGCCCACGATGCCGGCGACCTCGGCGGAAAGGTCGGCGCCGCGCACGGCGCGCAGGTCGCCGACCGCATCGAGGTGAGTGCGCCAGGGGAGAGCGCGCGCGATGGTCGTCGAGACGGTCTGCGGGGGTTCACCTCCGCCCCCATCGGTGTCGGCGTGGCTTGGGGGTGCGGCGCGCAGGAAGAAGGCGGCGCCTGACGCGGCTGCGAGAGCGAGGACGCAGAAGCCGGCGATCGTGGCGGAACGGTTCATGATGTGCTCCAGGGTAGCAGGGACTGGAACAATCCTGCGGGCGGCGGAGGAAGGTCCTGGCGGTTCCACCAACCGCCACCGAGGGCAACGAAGAGGGCGGCGGTGTCGGAGAAACGCTGGGCCTGGGCGCGAGCGAGTGCGATGACGTCGGTCTGGTAGGTGATCTCCGCGTTCAGCACGGTGATGTAGGCGGCGCTGCCGAGTTTATACTGGCTCTGCGCCAAGTCGAGGCTGCGCGAGGCGGCCTGCTCGGCGGTGAGGTCGGCCACCAGCGCGCGGCTGTCGCCCGAGAGCGCCTGGAGCGTGTCGGCGACGTTCTGGAAGGCGCCGATGACGGTCTGCTGCCAAAGAGCGGCTTCCTCCCGCATGGTGGCGACCGCGGCGCGCTGCTGATGCAGAAGCTGTCCGCCCTGGAAGATCGGCTGGACCGCTTGGGTGACGATGTAGGCCAGCCCGCCGCCGGGGGAAAAGAGTAGTCCCGGTTCGTTGGCCTGCGAGCCGACCTGGGCGTTGAGCGAGATCTGCGGCAGCCGGTTGGCGATGGCGATGCCGACCGCGGCCGTGGCTGCGTGCAGGTTGGCGTCGGCCTCACGTATGTCTGGCCGCTGCTCGACGAGGTTCGAGGGGAGACTGAGCGGCAGCTCCGCCGGCAGGGTGAGGCTGTCGAGCGTGACGGTGGGCAGGTGACTGTCGGCCGGCACGACGCCGAGGTCGGCGGCGAGCAGATCGCGGTTCTGCGCGAGGGAGACCTGCAGCGGCACGAGCGTCGCCTGAGCCTGGGCGAGCTGCGCCTGCTGGAGGGCGACGTCGGTGCCGCTGGCGCCGCCGAGTTCGAACTGCTTGCGGATGACGTTGAGGTAGCGGCTGTAGTCGTCGATGACCTGGAGC
>CAXUIA010000365.1:1925-2729 GCA_964250835.1 uncultured Acetobacteraceae bacterium
CCAGACGTCGAAATTGTAGTTGATGGTGAGCTGGGCGTCGTAGCTGCCGTAGACGAAGCTGACGGGCGGGTTGCCCGGGATGCCGGCGCCGGAGAAGTTGCCGTGGGTGCGCGAGAACAATCCGCTGACGCTCGGAAGCAGGCCGCTATACTGGGCGAGCGTGAGTTCCTGGGCGTTGCGCAGCGACTGGCGCGCGGCTTCGAGACCTGGGTTGTTGCGCACTGCGAACGCCACGAGCCGAGCGAGGTCCGGTGATCGGAACAGCTCCCACCAGCGGCCGGCGCCGTCGCGGCCGAGTTCTACGCTTTGCTCCGCGCCGCCGTTGGTCGCCGATTTCGCCGTACGCGCCGCGAGCGGCGTTTCGGTGTAGCCGCGGGGATTGGGTCCATCGAGCGGATGGTAGTTCGGTCCAACGGCGCAGGAGGCCAGCAGCGGGAGGATCGGGAGCAGGCGTTTGGTCACGGCGTCACTTGGTCGCAAGGCTTGTGCCATCCCCAGAGAGGCGGAAATGGCGGAAAGCGCCACCGTTCAGATCATGGCAGCGTCTTCGATGGCGAAACAGACTGATTCGTTGTCGTTCCAACGATCAATCCTGAGATGGCCGGCGAGGTCCAGCGGTGCCGCGCCGGGACACTCCAGATCCGGCGCGATCGGATTGGCGTCGGCACGAAAGAGGATCGTTTTGAGCCGGCCACCACCCTCGCCCTCCACGATGGCGCGCAAGGTCTGGCCCTCGGCGCCGAGACGGTCGGGGGGCCCCCCCCCCGCGCCCGGCAACACAAACACCCGCGACCCCTTGGGGGG
>CAXUIA010000366.1:0-2728 GCA_964250835.1 uncultured Acetobacteraceae bacterium
CCGAGCAAAGAAGCTCAGCCGGCTTGTCGGCTACGTGCGGGCCGCTGCTCGCGACCCTTCGCGGATAAGGTCGAGATCCCTACGTTGTGAAGCCTGAAAACGATCGACGGCCAAGCAGATGCTGTCTCACGTCCATGTCGGCGTCACGGACTTTGCCCGCGCCTTCGCATTCTACGCGGCACTGATGGAGGAACTCGGCCTTGTTCTTCGCTTCCAGGATCCGGCCAAGGCGTGGGCCGGCTGGATCGGCACGGGGGCGGAGCGACCGCTGTTTCTCATCGGCCGCCCTTACGACGGCGCACCAGCCGGGCCGGGCAACGGCAACATGGTCGCTTTGCTCGCGCCCACTCGCGCCTGCGTCGATCGCTGCCACGCACTCGCGTTGTCGACCGGTGGCCAGGACGAGGGCGCACCCGGCCTTCGACCCGGATATCATCCCAATTACTACGGTGCTTACTTCCGCGATCCGGACGGCAATAAGCTATGCGGTTGCTGCCATCGACCGGAGCCGCATGACAACTGAAAGATCGGCTGTCCGGCTCCCGGGCCGCAGTCGAACAAGCCCGGTCAGTTTAGGAATGCGCTCACAATGTGAGATGCAGGAATTGATTGAAGCCGCTCTGTTCGTAGACCGCGAAAGCCTCTCCGTTCTCGAAGCCCCGCTTGCGGTAGAGAGCAAGGGCCGGTTCGAACGCGGGCCCACTTCCTGTCTCCAGGCTGAGGCGCCGCAGGCCCCGCTGACGTGCTTTTCCGATCATGTGTTCGAGCAGCAATCCGGCCACGCCCTGCCGAAGATGGTCTGGGTGCGTTCTCATGGATTTAAGCTCCCCGCGACCTTCGCCCAGCGCCTTGAGCGCGCCCACGCCCCAGACGTCGTTGCCGTTCCGGGCGGTCCACACAGTGACCGATGGATCCTGTAGTCCGGACAGGTCGAGCGCGAAAACGCTGCCAGGCGGAGACGTGGCGTGCATACCAGCGAGATGGAGCGCCAGTAGAGCACGCGTGCCCTCATGCGAGAGATCGTCTTCGTGTATTTGGAGGTGGTCCCCTCTCATCATCTCCAATCGTTCCATTGAAGCCTCGGATCGACGCCGAGGGCCCCGCCTGCGCGTCAAGCTCGTCGCTTGGCACGATCATCGTGCTGGAGGCTGCATCTTCGCGATGAAGGGATTGTAGCCTGTCCGCCAAACGCTGTCGCCATGGTCGTGGAGCCCCGTCCGCTTCCGAAGTGGACATTGGGCTTGTGGAACGGCAGGGTTCTGAGGGTCTAGACCCCCATGGAGCAGAATCGGTCCGAAATGCAGTTCGGTTCGGTTGCTACCGGACCCCCAGCCTCGCCGCTGCCCTCCACCACAGACAGCAGGAAGCGCGCGTTGGGCGCCAGCCGATCGAGCTTGGCGATGACCAGCACGGCCCGGAGGTGCGGCACGCAGGCAGCGCGGCGGCGAGCTGCGGCCGATCGGCGCGTTTGCCGCTCTCCACCTCATGGAACTCCGCTACCACCTCGCCGCCAGCCTGGGCGACGTGGGCGGCGACGGCCTGGCGCTGCGCCTCACGGCCAAGGCCGGATCGTCCCTGGCCATCGGTGCTGACGCGAAGGTAGGCGACGAACCGCCCGGGCGGCTGCACGGTCATGCGGCGGTCTTTGCTACCGAAATGTGGAGGCGATCATTCATCCCAGGGATTGATGATCGCCACGCCCACGCCCTCAAAGTCAGCCACGTTGCGGGTAACCACGCTCGCCCCGCGCACGCGGGCGATTGCGGCCAGCATCAGATCAATGGTCCCGCTCGGCCGCCCGGCCTTCCGGCGCGCCGCGAATACCTCGGCATAGGCAGAAGCCGCCTCGATGTCGAAAGGGAGGACGCGCCCGTCGAAGTCGTCGGTGAACATGGCGCGCGCGGCCTCCTCCAACTCGGTGCGGCGGCGGCCGTTTGGCATGACTGCGAGGCCGGAGAGGATTTCTGCCTGGCACACGGCAGCCGTGAACAGCTCATCCGATTGCTGGCGCACGATCCAGTCCGCGACTTTGCGCTCAGGCTCGGGACGCATGATCTCGGAAAGCATGTTGGTGTCGAGCACCAGCATTAATCGAACCGGGGCGGATCGCGGACCGGCTCGCGCGGGGGCAGTTCGAGGTCAACCCCGCCCAGCGGTGCGAAGCGGGCGCGAACCCGGTCGTAGAGGTGGCGCACAGGCGGCGCTTCCTGCGGCGCGAGCACGGTTTGCAGGATACGTCGCGCCTCCGCCTCCATTGACTGGCCATGCTGCGCAGCCCGAACGCGCAGCCGCTCCTTGAGGGCTGGGTCGAGGTTGCGAATGGTGATTGAGGCTGGGGCGGAGTGTCTTCTGGCTTGCATACCCAAATTGTAATCAATGATTGCGTTGATGTCAAATTTGGGACGTCTTACTCTATCAAACGGTCATTTGACAGAGTGGAGCGCCCCGCTTGGTTGTCGCCTTCCAAGGGGCAAATTTCTGTGATTTACCGAAACTTCTTCATTGCCGTCCAGATATGAGGCCGCTTGCCGCAGTATCTCGGTTTATGGCTAATCCAGATAGGCGCCCGACCTATCAAGCGCACTTACCTGGATTACATGAATGCAGAACATCACGCCGCGTCAGGTGAAACGGGGGTGGATTTACGAATTATCTTACACCTTCTCGATACCTTAGGGCTGGGACCCATGAAGTTCTTGGAGCGACGCGGGGCGGTGTGATTCACGAT
>CAXUIA010000367.1:0-2727 GCA_964250835.1 uncultured Acetobacteraceae bacterium
CGCTCCTGCACGGCGCCGTTCAGGTCGCCGCCCTCACGCTCACGGGCCCCGACATCCTGCTCGAGACCGTCAACGGCCAGCCGAACTGGCGCTTCCACCCCGTCCGCCAGGCCCGTCCGTCCACCACCGCCGCAACCACCCAAGCCCGCGCCAACTTGGATCTGCGCGCCCTCGACATCTCCGGCGGTCACCTGACCTGGCGCAACGCCGGCCGCCTCGGCAGCGGCGAAGCCACCCTCGATCGAGCCTCATCCCGGGAGACCAGCGCGGGCCTGACCCTCACCGCCGCGGGCCACCATCGCAACGCCCCATTCGCGATCTCACTCTCCACCGCCCCGCTCCGACAGCTTCTCGCCAAGACCGGCAACATCCCGCTCAACGCCACTCTGACCACCGGCCAGTCAGGCGGCGACCGCCTCGACCTCCATGGCACACTCACCAGCGGCTTTGACGGCAGCATCGACGCCAGCCTCGCCAATCTCGCCGACCTCAACGCGCTTTTCCCCAACGCCCGCCTGCCCGGCGCCGCTCTCGTGCTGCACGCCCGGGTGTCCGGCGAGCCGCACGGCTGGCGCCTGCTCGCACTCAACGCCTCGGGCCAGCGCGCCGACCTGCGGCAACTACGCCCCGGCCTTCTCGTTAACCGTTTCACTCTCGCCGCCGACGGTCCGCGGACGCCTCTCGTCGCCCACGCGGCGGGGCGATCGGACTCCACGAATTTCAAGTTTGACGGCACCGCAGGCTCACTCGATCTCTGGTCCAATCGCGACGCCAGCGCCCCCCTCGACCTGAGCATCGGCCTTGAGGGCGACCACCTCACCGCCCGCGGCGCCCTGACCCAGCACACCGGGTTTCAACGAGTTCAAGCCCAGCTCGCTCTCGACGCTCCGCAGACCGCCCCGCTGTCTTCGGTCTTGCGCCGGCCAGTCACTCGCCCGTTCGCAGTGGCCGGCACCATCGACGCCACCCACCAGGGCAACACCACCCGCGCCACGCTCGACACCGCCAAGCTGCGGATCGGCTCGGCCGATTTCCCCCCGTCACACCTCACGGCAGCGCTCCAGCCCACCCAGATGCTCTTGCAGGCCGCTTTCACCGGCGCCCCGTGGCTCATCTGGCGTCAGGACCGCGCCACCACGCCGCACGCAACGCTCGACCTCGACGGCAGCAATCTTCCCGCCTCCCCGATCACCGACCTTTTCGCGGGCGAACCCGTCCTCGGCGGCCGCCTGACACTGCACGCCCATCTCGCCGGCGCCGTCCAGGGCGCACACCTCACCCGCAGCACCATCAACGGCCCGTTCGCGGCCACGCTAACGGACGGCGCGCTGCAAGGTCCGGCTGCAAGCGACATCGTCGCGCGAATGTTGGACGCAGCCCGCCTGCCACGCCCGGGCAACGAGGCGATCGCGTGCGCCGCCGTCTCCGGCACTGCCGATGACGGCACCCTCGTCCTCAACCACCTCTTCCTCGACACCAACCATCTCAGCGTCAGTGGCCAGGGCCGGATCGACCCCGCCAACCGGCTCGACTTCGATCTCGAGCCGGTGCTGCATCTCGGCGTCGCCGACCTGCAAACCAACGTGACCATCACCGGACCGGTCGACCACCTCTCCGCGTCGCTCGCCAGGACCACCGGTCATGTCGGCCTGACGATCGGACGCATCCCGACCACGCGGGTGTCCGGTTGCCCCGCCAGACCAGAGTCTCGCAAGCCGCCCAGAGCCGCCGACATCCTCCGCGCTCTCGGTTTCCATTAGGTCGAGCAAGTTCACGGCTTTGTGACCGCAATCCAGAAACAGTCGCTCCGGAGTCTCGTCGTGAGCCGAGCCGCTCAAGCGCCTGAAGCTGAAAGAGCCCCGATTTCCTGACCTGCAAACTTGCTCGAACCGGCTCACCCGCACCGCCAGTCAGCGTTTGACCTGGCGTCCTCTCCAGTCGCACACATTTGGTCGGCAGTTATTGAGAGTGACTTACGGTTACACTCCGACATCGGCGGTCTTGATAGTGACCCGGTGGGCAACAGGACACAGATCATGCACGACCAACAGATCGCGACACAGTCCGCCTCCTCACGCCGGATCGGCCGACACGTGACCGGCGCCCTGGCCACGCTCGCCATGGGCTCCTGGGTCGTGCTCGCCGCCATCCCGATGATCGTGGCAATCATGGCCCTGACCTGACCGCTTCTTCACACGGCAGCGCGCACGAACAGGGTCAGCGCCACCCCAGGTTCTTCTCCCCGCCCATCCTTCTTCTCGTGGCCCCGCTCTGCATTCTCGGCTCCATCGTAGGCGTCGAGATCCTGGTCAGGCTCGGCGTCACCACCAATACCTCCCTGATCGGCGCGCTCGCCGGCATGGCGCTCGGCCGCGTGCCGATCTCGGGCTTGCGCGTCTTTCGCTCACCGCACGTGCAGAACCTTGCTCAGAGTGCGATTTCCGCCAGCACCTTCGGCGCCGCCAACAGCCTGATGCTGCCGATCGGCATCCCTTTTCTCCTGGGTCGCGCCGATCTCGTCTGGCCGATGCTTGCGGGCGCCATTCTCGCCATGCTGCTCGACGCCACGATGCTCTACCGGATGTTCGGCTCGCGGGTCTTCCCGGCCGACGGTGCCTGGCCGCCCGGCGTCGCCGCCGCCGAAGCGATCAGCGCGGGCGACCAGGGCGGCCAGCGTATCCTGATCCTCGGCGGCGGCCTCGCACTCGGCGTCGCGGGCTCCATCGC
>CAXUIA010000368.1:0-1207 GCA_964250835.1 uncultured Acetobacteraceae bacterium
CGCCGATGGAGTGGGCCGACACCTCCTGGGCCCGCACCGAGCGCGGCCCGCCCCGCCGGATGGCCGACATCGTCCGTCCCGGCGACGTCGTCATGGTCGAGCTCATCGACGCCGGGCGGCCGGGCGAGCGCATGATGCTGCGCCAGGTTCCCAAGGTCGAAGGGGCACTCGTCTCCATGGATCCCGCCACGGGTCGCGTGCTGGCGATCGTCGGCGGCTGGTCGATGGAGAACAGCCAGTTCAACCGAGCGACACAGGCTCAGCGCCAGCCCGGCTCCTCCTTCAAGCCGTTCGTCTACCTCGCCGCCATGGAGCGCGGCATCTCGCCGAGCCAGCAGTTCCTTGACGGCCCGTTCTCGATGGGCAACTGGCGCCCCGAGAACTACGAGATGGATTATAACGGCGAGACCGCACTCCACGACGCGCTCCGCCTCAGCCTCAACCTGGTGACCATACGCCTCGCCTCGCACATCGGCATGACGGCCGTCGCCAACACCGCGATCGCCTTTCACGAGGTCGATGCGATGCCCAAGGTCCTTCCCGCGGCGCTCGGCGCCATCGACACCACCGTGCTGCGCGAAGCCGGCGCCTACGCCTCGCTCGACGAGAACGGCCGCGAGGTCGTTCCCACCCTGATCGACAGCGTCGAGGACCGCGACGGCCACGTCATCTGGCAGCCGAACGGCTTCGCGCTCGCTCCCAACGACGATCCCGCCAAACCGCCGGTGCTGCTCGACGACCGCAAGCAGATCGCCGACCCTGCCAGCACCTTCCAGGTCGTCACCATGATGCAGGACGTCGTCAAGCGCGGCACCGGCGTCCCCGCCGTGGTCGGCATCGACCGTCCCGTCGCCGGCAAAACCGGCACCACGCAGAACTTCAACGACGCCTGGTTCGTGGGCTTCACCCCAAGCCTTGTCACCGCCGTCTGGATCGGCTTCGACCAGCCGCAATCGCTCGGCGACAAGGAAGACGGCGGCCACGTCGCCGGTCCCGTCTGGAACGAATTCATGCGTGGCGCCTTGGGCGACAGCCCGGTCCTGCAGTTCCGCGTGCCCGACGGCCTCACGCTGGATCGTTACAACACCGGCATGGGCACCACCGTCGACGCCTTCAAGGACGGCCAAGTTCCCGGCCAAAGCTCCGGCATCGGCGCTGGCGCCGCGGTCGACGCCAACGCCGAAACGCTCGGCCCCCAAGACACCGG
>CAXUIA010000368.1:1217-2715 GCA_964250835.1 uncultured Acetobacteraceae bacterium
GCCGAGCTCGAAGCCGACATGCCCGCGCCTGAGAGCCCCGTCGGCACCGTGTCCGCCTCGAGCGCAGATGCGGCCCGCGCGCAACCGCCGCCTCCGCCGCACGCGGTTTCGGCCGGGAGTGACATCGGAGTGGGGGGTGTCTATTGAGGTTGGGGCGCCACTCCCAAATGCCGTTCTTCAAGCGGGTCCGGGGCGCTGCCCCAAGCGGGTCCAGGGCGGAGCCCTGGCAACTAAGGTCCACACATGTCAGCCGAAACCGACGCCCTCCATGACCAGATCAAGCAGTCGATCGCGCTGCTGAGGAGGCATCTTTGACTGGGATGCCGCCATCGCTCGCTTGGACGAGCTGAACAACCGCGCCGAAGATCCCGACCTCTGGAACGACGCCGCGGCCGCCCAGAAGCTGATGCGCGAGCGCAACCAGCTCGCCGCCGGCCTTGACGGCGTCACTGCACTCGAACGTGAACTGACCGACACGCTCGACCTCGTCGCCATGGCTGAGGAGGAAAGTGACACGGCCATGATCGCCGACGGCATGGCGACGCTTCGCACCATCGCCAACGAAGCCAAGCGGCGCGAGATCGAGAGCCTGCTGTCGGGCGAGGCGGACGCCAACGACTGCTTCCTCGAGGTCAACGCCGGCGCCGGCGGCACCGAAGCCCAGGACTGGGCCGAGATGCTGCTCCGCATGTACAGCCGCTGGGCCGAGGCCCACGGCTACAAAACCACCACCATCGAGGCCTCCGAAGGCGAAGCCGCCGGCCTCAAGTCGGCGACCATGCAGGTGACCGGCCCCAACGCCTATGGCTGGCTCAAGACCGAGGCCGGCGTCCATCGCCTGGTCCGCATCTCGCCGTTCGACGCCGCCGCCCGGCGCCAGACCAGTTTCGCCTCCGTCTGGGTCTACCCGGTCGTCGACGACAGCATCGAGATCGAGATCAACGACGCCGACCTCAAGGTCGACACTTTCCGTGCCTCCGGCGCCGGCGGGCAGCACGTCAACAAAACCGAAAGTGCCATCCGCATCACCCACGTGCCCACCGGCATCATCGTCGCCTGCCAGACCGACCGCTCGCAGCATCGCAATCGCGCGACCGCCATGGGCATGCTCAAAGCCCGCCTTTACGAGCAGGAGCTACAGCGGCGCGAGGCGCTCTCGGCCGCCGACGAAGCCGCCAAGACCGACATCGGCTGGGGCCACCAGATCCGCTCCTACGTCCTGGCACCCTACCAGCTCGTCAAGGACCTGCGCACCGGCGTCGAGCGCGGCGATCCCGACGCGGTCCTCGACGGCGCGCTCGACGACTTCATGGCGGCTTCCCTCGCCCAGCGCGTCGGCGCCACGCGCAGCGAGGCCAGCGCCCGGGCGCAGTAGGCTCACCGGCATGGAACCCAAACACGTCCGGCGCTATTGCGACCCGGATACGCGATCTCACGCAGGAGACCGGGCTTGAACAAAACACTTCTCGCAACCGCTATTCTCTGCGGCAGCGCATCA
>CAXUIA010000369.1:0-2706 GCA_964250835.1 uncultured Acetobacteraceae bacterium
TCGCAGCCGGGCTCGTCAGTCCCAACTGCGCGTTGAGGTTGGCGCCGTCCATATAAACCTGTCCGCCCGCCTCGTGCGCAATCCGGCAGATCTCTCCGATATCCTCCTCGAACACCCCATGCGTGCTTGGATACGTCACCATCAGCGCTGCCAGCTTCGCCGAATGCGCCGAGGCCTTCGCCCGCAGATCCGCAAGATCGACGTTCCCGTCGCGATCGCATCCGACCACCACGACGCGCATTCCCGTCATCACCGCACTTGCCGGATTGGTTCCATGCGCGGAGGCCGGTATCAGACAAACGTCGCGCCCCGGCTCTCCCCGCGCATCATGAAACGCCCGGATCGCCAGCAAGCCCGCGAGCTCACCCTGGCTGCCCGCGTTCGGCTGCAGCGACACCGCCGTGAACCCCGTCGCGGCCGCAAGCCAGGCCTCCAGCCGCGCGATCATCCGCCGCGTTCCCATCGTCTGCACCGCTGGCGCGAACGGATGCAGGTCCGCAAACTCCGGCCAGCTGATCGGCATCATCTCCGAAGCCGCGTTCAGCTTCATCGTGCAGGAACCGAGCGGGATCATCGACCGGTCGAGCGCGATATCCCGGTCCGACAGGCGCTTGAGGTAGCGCAGCATCTCGTGTTCCGAGCGGTGCGTGCGGAACACCGCCTCGGGCAGCAACGGCTCGCGGCGCCAGAGCGCCCCGGGAACCGGCTCGGCCGCCTCGCCCGCCAACGGCCAACCAAGCGCCCCCGCCACCCGCGAAAGCTCCGCCTCCGTCACCGTCTCATCCAGCGCTACCGACACCGCCTCGCCAATCCGGCGGATATTGAACCCCGCCGCCAGCGCGCGCGCCACCAGCGAACCCGCAGCCGGCCCCGCCTCCACCGTCACCGTGTCGAAGAAGCACGCGTCACGCACCGCCAACCCGGCCGCCTGAGCCCCCGCCGCCAACCGCCGCGCTTGACCGTGCACCCGCCGCGCGATCGCCCGCAGTCCCTCCGGCCCGTGCCAGACCGCGTAGAACCCCGCCATCACCGCGAGCAGCACCTGCGCCGTGCAGATGTTCGACGTCGCCTTCTCCCGTCGGATGTGCTGCTCGCGCGTCTGCAGCGCCAACCGCATCGCCGGCCGCCCGGCCGCGTCCACCGAGACACCCACGATCCGTCCAGGCAGCGACCGCCGGAACCGCTCGCTCACCGCGAAGAATGCCGCGTGCGGCCCACCAAACGCCATCGGCACACCGAAACGCTGCGCCGACCCCACCACGACGTCCGCCCCCATGCTTCCCGGGCTCGCCAGCAGCACCAGCGCCAGCGGGTCGGCGCACACGATCGCGAGCGCTCCCGCCGCATGCACCGCTTCGATCTCATCCGTCAGATCGCGCACCGCTCCCGTTGTCCCCGGATACTGCAGCACCACCGCCGCCGTCCCGGACGCAGCGGCCCGCAACGCCGCCACATCGCCCGCCGCGAACGAGGCAACGGGCGTGCGCAGCGGCGCCGCCCGTGTCGCAATCACGGCGCGCGTCTGCGGGTGCAGATCGTCCGCCAGCACCACACCGCGTCCGCCTTTAACCCAAGCGTGCGCCATCGCGACCGCCTCCGCCGCCGCCGTCGCCTCGTCGAGCAGCGATGCGTTCGCGACCGGCAATCCCGTCAGCCCCGCCACCATCGTCTGAAACGTCAGCAACGCCTCGAGCCGCCCTTGCGCGATCTCCGCCTGATAGGGTGTATACGCCGTGTACCAAGCCGGATTTTCCAGCACGTTGCGCTGGATCACGGCAGGCGTGTGCGTTCCGTAATATCCGCAGCCGATCAGCGACCGCACCAGCACGTTCTCGCCCGCCAGCCGGCGCAGTTCGGCAAGCGTCGCCGGCTCGCTGGCCGCAGACGGCAGCCCGTCTCCAAACGGTCGCGCGATCGAGGCCGGCACCGTCCGCTCGATCAGGTTCTCGAGCGAGCTCACCCCAACCCGCGCCAGCATCGACGCAATCTCACCCTCGTCCGGTCCGATGTGACGGCAAACGAACCCGGCTTCGGCGAACAGCTCCTCGCCGCCGACCGAAAACTGCGCCGGTGCCATTGATCCGTCAGCCATCATAGCGTCTCCAGAAAGGCCTCGTAGGCCTCCTCGTCCATCAACTGCTCGAACGCGTCCTCTTGTGAAGGCTCCATCCGGAAGAACCAGCCTTCGCCCTCCGCGTCGCTGTTGATCAGCGCCGGCTCCTCGACGATGTTGTCATTAACCTCCGAGATCTTACCCGCCAGCGGCGCGTAGACGTCGCTCGCCGCCTTGACGCTCTCGACCACCGCGCACGCCTCACCCTCGGCGACTTCCCGCCCCGGCTCCGGCAGTTCGACGAACACCACGTCGCCGAGCGCCTCCTGGGCGTGATCGGTGACCCCCACCGTTGCGGTGCCGTCATCTTCCAGGCGTACCCATTCGTGATCACGCGTATATCGAGTATCGGCCATGAGCGCTCCTCAGGCTGTGGCACGCCGCACACGCGGCGGCAGGAATGGCAGGGAAACGATCTGCGCCGGCACCGCGCGCCCGCGCACGTGCAGCGTCACGGCTGACCCGGGCACGGCGAGATCACGTCGGACATAGCCCATCGAGATTGGCCCTCCGACCGACGGCCCGAAGCCGCCCGACGTGATCGTTCCGGCGGCCACGCCGTTCCCGTCGCTGATCGCTGTCAGGCCGCGCGC
>CAXUIA010000370.1:0-2701 GCA_964250835.1 uncultured Acetobacteraceae bacterium
GCCCGCGCTCGGCGGCGCACGCCAGCCCGGTCCCCATCACCAGCAGGCCCCAGCCGAACGGGAGGGCCGGCCCGCCGAGATCCAACACCACGCGCACCAGCAGGAACGCGCCCAGCACGTTTGCAAGCGGCGCGTTTATTCCGGCCACCAGCGCCACCGCCAGAACAGCGAACGGCACACCCCACGCAGGCCCGCCCGCTTCCGTCCGCAGCGCCGCCCACTGATCTTGCGGCAGCAAACCGGGCGCCAGCAGTGGTGCCAGCGAGGCCGCGAGCGCCACCGCGGCGACCCCCACCGTCACCGGCCGCCCAAACGCGAGGGCCGCGCCACCGACACAGGTCACCAGCAGGCACGCGTCGCCCGCGCACAGCACGAGCAGGACCGAGGCGATCGAAGCCGCCAGCCGTGGGAGGCTCACGTCCGGGATCGTGGCCGTGGCCGCGCCCACGATCCCCACCGCCGGGATAAAGGCGAGCGACACCCGATCGACCGCAAGCACCGTCGAAATGCCAGGAAAACCGAGCGGGACCGGCAACGACGCCGACCCGCCCTCGATCAGACCGGCCAAGCCGGCAATCACGCACACGCCGCAGACGATGATGATTGCGGCCGCCGCCGGCAGGCGCGACGCCGCACCCGCGATCGCCGCCAGCGACACGATCGCCAAAACCAGGACCAAGAGAACCAAGAGCGACAGAAGAACCTCGGCGACTCCGTGCACAGCAGGGTAGAACAAACCCGGCCCCGCTCAGAAACCGTTCAACACCGCCGTCACAGGTCAGTCGTGATCGACGACATCCTCGCACTCAACAACGCCCACGCGACCGAGCTGTCCCTCCTCGACGCCGCCCGGCTGAACGCGATGCTGGATCAGGCCTACCACGCACCTCGGATCGGCGCGCTCGACGGCTTCATGATCGCCTTCGACCAGAACGCAGACTACGACAGCCCCAACTTCCTGTGGTTTCGCGACCGCTACGCCCGTTTCGTCTACGTCGACCGCCTTGTCATCGCCGCTCCGCATCGCGGCCGTGGCCTAGCCCGCACACTCTATGCGGGACTGTTCCGGCGGGCGGCCGCCGACCGCCACACCCTGCTCACGTGCGAGGTCAACCTCATCCCGCCGAACGCCGGTTCCGACGCCCTGCACGCATCTCTCGGCTTCACCGAGGCCGGCCGGGCCCGTCTCGATGATGGCAAGACCGTCCGCTACCTGACCGCTTCCGTCTTGCGAAACGGCGTCCTCGGCACGGCGTTGAGCCGGGTGCCGCCGAACGGAGTATGACCTTGCGACCGATCACCCGCCCCTTGGCGGCAAGCAGCCTTCTCGCCCCTGGAGCGATGCGCTTCGGACAGCCACACCGCGCGCCCGCTCCGGATGCGCATTGCTGTCGTCGATGACCGTGCCCGCTTGGCTAGTCTGGGCACGCGAGATCCAGGCGATCGCCCAAACCGGCCTCGCCTACGGACCCAATCAGTATGACGGCGAGCGCTACGAAGCCTTGCAGACGCTCGCCGCGCGGATCGCGGCGGCCCACACCGCCGAACCCGTCGAGCGGCTCGAACAGCTTTTCACCGCCCAGACCGGCTACGCCACGCCGAAGACCGACGTGCGCGGCGCCGCCTTTGACGCGCAGGGACACCTTCTGATGGTGCGCGAGAAAGCCGACGCCGACCGATGGACGCTTCCCGGCGGCTGGGCCGACGTGAACCTCACGGCTGCCGAGAACGTGGTCAAGGAAGTGCGCGAGGAAAGCGGTTTGCAAACCCGCGTCCGCAAGCTTGCGGCCGTCTGGGACCGCAACCGCCAAGGTCACCGAACAGACTTCTTCTCATGCTACAAATTGTTTTTCATCTGCGACGTGACCGGCGGCGAGGCGCGTCCCGGCCCCGAGACGACCGGCATCGGCTGGTTCGCGCGCGACGCGCTGCCCGGCGACCTCTCCCAGAGCCGCGTCCTGCCGCAACAGCTCGACCGCATGTTCGAGCACGCCGCCGACCCGCTCCTGCCCGCCGACTTCGACTAGCTGCCAAGCAGTGTCTTTACCGCACCATCGCTAACCCCCTGTTGGTGTGTCGTTACGGGAGCTTCTCACAAACCGCGTTTTGTGTCAGCCTTGGTGCGTTGCCGGAAAGAATGACACCCGGAAAGAATGACACATGGACGCTGCGGCTGCCGACAAGAACGAGGTCAATGACAACCCGCAGCCGGCAGACACCGCGGAGTGCAACCGGGGGCTCGGCCGGCGGCTGAGCCGCGGCGCTGCCGCCCTTGGCGCTGCCTCGCTTCTCGCCCGCCCCGCCGCGGCCCAGGCCGTCACCTACACCGACGCCGACATCCTCAACTACTTGCTGAACTTCGAATACCTTGCGGCTGATTTCTACATCGCGGCCCTCAACAACAGCGCGCTCACGACGCCGTTCGGCGCGGCGTCGGAGGTCTTACCCTCGAAAGTTCTTGTCCCATTCGCTAACCCAGCAGGCGGCTACTACGGAGTCCGCCTGGCCGCCGACGAGCTGGCCCATGTCGGCGTCGTGCAGGGCGGCGCTGACGCGCTGATCGGCATGATCGGCCTAGGCGTTGCGCGGCCGGGGCAACTGGCGCTGATCACCGGGTCCTCGCACTTGCTGTTTGGGGTGAGCGAGGCGCCATGCCACGTGCCGGGGCTTTGGGGCACATACAAGGACGCGGTGTATGCCG
>CAXUIA010000371.1:0-806 GCA_964250835.1 uncultured Acetobacteraceae bacterium
GATGACCCTTGCACTCGGCCAACGCGCCGAAAAGATCGCCCGGCAGCTCGGTGCCACGCGCCACGATCTGCGGCAGCTCGATGAAACATACGATAAACTCGCCCGTCATGTCAGCGCCACGACTGGCGTCATCGACGAACTCAGGCGCCGGACACGGGCCGTTGCGGCAAGGCTGGACGAGGACTCGATCACCGTACGTTAACGGACAGTCCCGTTTTCCGGCGCCTCACGAATGTTTTTGTTGCGCTGCACCGTGAATTCTCGTTACAGCACGGTCAAGTTCGAACCTAGACGCGACCTTAACACCAGAGCGACCCAACTTAAGGACCTCCGCCCATGGCGTTGACAGGCACGATCACCATTCATGGGGCTTCCGCAGGCGCGGTTTTCCATGATCACGGCTCGATCAGCTTCAGCCCGTTCACCAAGTACTCAGCCTTCCTTTCGGACCAGTTCTCGTTTGGCCCGAGCTCCTACACCGAGATCGACAGCGGTTCGTTGACCTTGATCTCCAAGAAGTATGGCGATCTCGTGGCGACCGATGTCGACACCATCAACGCGGCCTACGGTGGTGACACTGTCATCAGCGGATCGGTGTCGCTGAACTTCGTGTTCGGCAGCACGACGACGTCGCTGTTCTCGGCTCCCTACAGCGACACCATCCCAGGGTCGATGTCCTCGTTCTCGGCCAGTTCGACGCTGAAAGGCGCCGCGGCCGACCTCAAGGCGCTCGAGGCCGAGCTGCTCAAGCCAGCACCGGCTGCAACCCCGTCGGTCGCCGCTGCCGCTTCGTCCGTCACGCCGGC
>CAXUIA010000371.1:816-2680 GCA_964250835.1 uncultured Acetobacteraceae bacterium
CACGCCGGCGATCGGCGCTGCTGGAACACAGATCGACCTCGGCGACTCCAAGGTTAACCTGATCAAGCTCGATCACAACAAGGCCTAACCTCGTGTTGCCGGACGATGTTCCGGCAATCCGAACTTTGCGCCTCAGGCGCCCGCGTCAGACAGACGCGGGCGTTCTGCTATGGTTTACGCCGTGGTCCGTGCCATTCTCTCGCGGATCACGCCCGCTACCTCACGCACCTTGGCGCCATGAGTGCGCTCGAGCCGGCGCACTGTGAAGTGGGCACGCGCCAGTTCCTGGTAGTGCCCAAGAAACGCGGCGTTCAATGAGGCGCCGCACAGCGCACCTGCAACCGGCATCATCTGGACGGCAAACTTCTGGCCGATCACGATCCCGTAGCGCGATGCGACTTCGGAGATAAGCATCACCATCGGGGTGCCGCGCATCAGCGACCGCGCTGAAAAATATCCAAGGCCGCTCTCGTCCGGCTCGCTCCCCATGCCCTTCAGCGCGAATACCTCCAGGCACGCCCGTCGAGCGTCGATGGTCGAGAGATCCTCACCCTCTTCGCGCGCGATCCGTGCAATCTCCCGCATGATCGCGACCGTTGAGAAACCGATATCGGGTATGAACCCGGCCATCCCCGACATGCCGCCGGCCGCACCCGAAGCCACGACCGCAAGCTGGGTGATCCGCCCCGCCGTCGCATCCCGGCTCGGACGGACCGAGCCTCCATCGCGCATCCCGACCACCGCCACGTCGTAGGCGCGGGCCAGCGCCGCTTCAGCGATCCCGCGCAGCTTGCTCTGCAGCGTCGGAGCCAAGCCAAGGCTCCGCGCCCCGAGCGTGCTCATCCGTCCGACCGCGCCGCCCATCAGGTCGGCGAGCCGAACCAGCAAACCGCGCCCTGCCTCAAGCCGCTCAAGCGCCCGCTCCAGCTCGAACTGCGCGTCGCCCTCAAGCGACGGCACGGTCGCGAGCGACATTCCTGATCCGAACCCTGCGGCGCTCGTACTCATCTCTTGTCTCCCGCGTTCATTGCGGAGCGACCAACGCGCGACGGTCCGATCGGTGGCGGGTTTACTGACAAGAGGTTTCGCAGGCCAGCGGCGCCATCTTCAGCACGCCTTCGGCGTGACGTTCCTGGCCAATCCGACAGGAAGCTACTCAGCGATCCCGCCGCGCTGCGCGACCAAGCTCGCCAGTCTGCTCGCCACGTGGATCACACACGCCTGATCGTCCGTGTCGAGCTCGCGGAAGTGACGCAGCAACGCCACCTCCTCAGTCGTAATCGGAGAGGGATCACGAAGCCGAAGCGGAGGGTCTGCGTAGTGACCGGGCTGTAATTGCTTAACAGGAACATCGAGTGCCTCGGCAATCAGACGTGCCTTGGCGCCGAACCCGGCGCGGCCGGTCTCCCACTGCGCGACCGCACTTCGCGATACGCCGGTCGCCTGAGCGAGCTGATCCTGGGTCCAGCCGCGACTGCGTCGAAGCGCCTTGATCCGCTCGCCGGCGAGCACCGCACCGGCTTGCGGCCCATTCCTTACGATTGGCTGGTCAGCCGTCACTGCTTGCTGCCGATGCGGCACAACGACGAAACCACGGTGCTCGACCATCTCACAACCTGCATCGGGCAAAGTTATAACGATTGAATCTAAATCGAAAGAACAATTCGTTATGAAGCCATTCGGTGCAGGTCCGCAACCGTTACGTCCACGCGAAACAATGTCAGTGACGCTCGATCAGCTCCACCTTGTAGCCATCCGGATCCTCGACAAAAGCGATCACCGTGGTGCCATGCTTCACCGGCCCCGCCTCGCGCGTCACTTTGCCGCCGCCGGCGCGGATCGTCTCGCAGGCGGACGCGACATC